>CAILAH010000034.1 GCA_903832205.1 uncultured Microcaldota archaeon
CAATGCTTCCAGGAACATACTCTTCACAGGGATGGAACAGCCCGTAGTGCCCATAGAACCAAAACCACTACATCACATATCAGTGATGCAAGTTTTGGCGATGAAGTGGGAAGCCGCGCCCTTCAGGACGCGGTAGTTCACATCCACAATCGGCTTTATTCACTATCTTCGCCATCAGGGCCAGCCCCTCCTCTCCAGCCTCCAAGAGGCCAGGACCAGTTGCGACTGATTGCCGCTCTTCCAGCATTATCTATATACGTACGGGCTTCGGTTCACAGTTGGGTGATCCATTGAGGAGAATAATCTCGATAATAACGCTGTTAAGTTATGTGACGCTCTGTTTCGGTGTTATGGCAGAAAATACGCCGGTTAAAATAGGGATAAATGAGGTACAATCCGGTTTAGTGGGTATCAATGCACCTGTTGCAAAAAATGCCCCTGCAGCAAATCAGCCGGCAAAAGCCGCAGCCTCTCCAACACAAGCGTCTCAGGGAAACGTTATTGTATTGGAACAAGATAGCGGGACGAACCTGACAAAAATGAATGTCACGTTTACAATTTCACCCACTTACGGTTCGGCGCAGGCAGTAAGGTTCACTCCGCCAAAGTCCGGCTGGAATCTGGAAAATATCTTAGTAATGGCCACCGATAACTGGAATGCGACCAGCAAAGAGCAGCCTAAACCGTTGCCTTTTACTATTGAGGTCCGGGATGCTAACTTTACGCTGCTGTACCACTACGAAGGGATTCAGTTGCCGTACTTCACCAATAGCAACGGGGTCAGAATGGCGGCTATAGACGTACCTGTCATTTCCATGAAGGGAGACTTCTTCGTTTGTTTCTATGGCTATGGGTCCATTTCACTCGCAGCCGAATTACAGAATGCTACGGGGAACTCCTATTACTACGATGAACGGGCAGCTCAGATATATCGCGGTGTGCTGCCATTGAGAAACAATCAGACTGTTCCAGTGAACTGGCTCATAAGAGTCGCAGGACAATAAGCATTCTCGGAAACCACAAAAAGATTTAGCCTAAACAAAAGGGCGAAACACTATTGCGTTGAGGCTCTGAATTGCCGACCTAAGTAGTATAGGCCACAGCAGGCTTGAGCCTTCCCAGTTTATATTGGGCTAGGCCTGATTAATATTTGTTGCAATAAATGGTGCAACAATAACATCCACCTAGGTGATGGGGGATCGCCCTCACGAGAACGTTGACCCGTCCCATGCTGATGCTGCCGAGCCAGTTGGCTTGCCAGTTATGGTTCTAAGATCTCCTCATTGCGCCCTTTGCACTTCTACGGAAGGCTTTGACACTTGGCCTGCAGACGAAAATGTTGAAGGGATAAACAACTTTTGCTATTTGGTAGACCTCAGAAAGGCAAGAAGCACTAATATGACACTCTTCCTGGGTGATTGAAGGCAAGACGCGCAAGGTGTACCTGGACAGAAAGCCCGTGAAGAGCCGTTGTAGCATCGAAAAGGCTTTGTTGTCGTATAAGGAGGGAGGCAAAAGCCGGTGTTAATGAGAGGAAAATAATCGACTTTTGCCTTTAACTAATACGGCTATTACCGAAATATAAAGCTTTCGCTTGGAGAAACCGGGTAGGTTGCCTTATAGATGAATAACCAGAAAAATAGCTAAATCGAAGACTCAAGCGGGGCCAACGCCGATCCTCAGCGCCTTATTAAGAAGAACCTGTCAGTGTGCAGGCCTGACCCAGCTCAGAGTTCGAATATGCCCTTAGGCTAGAAGGCGGCACAGCACTGGAATTTCACACAGCGCCCCTTTCATAGAGACCCAGACATCGCAAGATGCAGGGCCTGCGCTCGACTTCTGCCTTTGGCATGTGTCGCTCATGCCCCGACCGTGTATTAGCGTTAAGCCCGTCGACAGATTGCTACGCAAGTTACGACGTGCAACTTTCCTCTGACGAATTTCAGCCTAACAGGCTCGTAGCCGAATGCAGTGCCACGAAGGCATGCACCTCTTCATCAAGGATTTTCTTGATCGGTCAGCCCTAGGAGCCACCGTATGCTGTCCCACTCGGCAGCAAACAACTTTTCCTTGAGTTCAGAGCATTATCGATACGTTAAGCCCACGGCACACCCGCCACCCTATGCATGAAGCGGCAAACTACCTATATAG
>CAILAH010000035.1 GCA_903832205.1 uncultured Microcaldota archaeon
CGCGACGATCGGCAAGAGAGCCTGAAGTTTGTCTGAAATATCTTTCAAAGTTGTCGCCAGCTTGCTATCAGCGGCAAATACCACGTTCACTGCCAGCAGAACTACCAGAGCGGCAAACAGTACATACTTATTATCCATAATCATTCCACCTCAATTTGTTTCAGAAGTAAGATTTAAATACTTAATTAACGGCGTTCGGGAGATAACGTAATATAGAATAAGAAAAGGGGATTAGCGGACCTTAACGTCCACTCCCGTATCGGTATTCTCGCCGACCTTCTTCAGCCTGACCTCGAGCACGCCGTTCTTGTAATTGGCGTTCGCGCTCTTTGAGTCCACGGGTGCTGGAAGCTTCAGCGTCTTGTTGTACTTTCTCGTGGAAGTCTCAACCCTGATATTCATGCTCTTCTCATTGACCGAGAGCCTTATGTCCTCCTTATTAACGCCGGGGATCTCGCAAATCACCACGACCTCCTTCTTCTCATTGATTACATCGGTGACGGGCTCCCTCTCATCGCTTATCTCGCCTTCCTTATCCTTGTTCCCGAACTCGTCAACCACAATCTTGCCGTCAGGCCCGACCCTCATTGAAACCCCGTACACGAAAGGCCCGCCCTGCTTTATCTCGCCCTTCTCGACCTTCTCCATGAGGTCCCTCATCATGTCTTCCATGCCCCCGAAAACATTGTCAAAATCATCATCCCAGTCAAACGGCCAGCTTCTTTTTTTCCTCGGTATCATAATCACACCAACGACTAAAATAGGCCTCACAACATTTAAATACTTCGCCCCCTCCAAGAGAGTTGTGTGTGGTTAAAGTGGGGAAAAGGAACGTTTTCGCAGGCATCCCCATCATAGGGAACATGCTGGCGAAAGACAAGAAAGAGGTTTCCGTTTACACTAATCTTAATGAGGGCAGCATAAGCAACAAGCTTTTCTACGGGGACATGGAAATCTTCCGTGTGAAGGAGCGGAACGCCGCAAGCGTTCGCAGGCTTGTGAACACACTAAAGGGAAAGGGCGACATGGAGGTCTTCCTCTCAAGCGAATACGCTGAGATATGCAAGGTGATGGCAAAGAACCCGGATGCCACCATATTGGAGCTCAAGAAAATGGGCGGGGAGACCTTGGAATCAAAAGAAGTAGTAAAGAAGATATTGAGAAAGCTTTCCCACTCGCAGGACGAGGTCGTCCGCACCTACGCATTCAACGAGCTTTAGCTTGTTTTCGCTTTTATGCCCAGCAAGATGTTTTTTCTAGCTTCAGCTTTAGTTCTGCTTACCTGCCGATTTTTCCCTTAATCAGTGCCAGGAATGATTCGGCAAACTCTATGGCCTCCCTGGCTTCAGGCTCGGATATGGAGCCCATGCTGAAATAGACTGCCTCATGCCTTTTCTTCCTCATCCTGTTCATCATGCCGATTGCATCCCTGGCTTTCTCACCCATCTTAACATCAACATAATCTATGGTGGTTTTGTGGTGGTTTTCACCGGCCGCTTCATACCCGTCAGCGAACATCAATGCCCTGGCAGCCTGCAAAACCGCATTATACGCAATGGAAAAGGACCAGTCGAGGTCTTCCTTGAGGATTTTTCTTGCAACCCTTAGGTCCCTCTCAGCCGCTGCGATGCACTCCTTTGCCTGCAGGTGGTCGGGGCCTGCTTTTCGTATCTTTCCCTCGTTTAACAAATCGCTCAAATTCATCCTCATCGCCCACAACCATCATTTTCTTCTCTGCAATAACTCTTGCCAAGAAGCCCATTTTAAGCTTTTCCCAGAACTCTTCCAGTGGAAAAACGGAGCAGCTTACCTCCCTGCCCAATTTCTTTTCTGCCACAGAAACCGCTTTTGCTATCTCACTGAACTTCATATCCCCAATAACCATCAAGTCAATATCACTGGCCGCCCTTTCTTCCCCCCGTGCAAAAGAGCCGTAAATGAATGCGAAGCGTACCTTGCCGGCATGTGGCAGGAGCATTTCCTTAAGCGCCCCTTCAACAAGGCCCTCCTTTATCACAATGCCCCTTATCTCGGCATAAATTGGGCAGGCCTTATTGGCCGTGTAATAATTTGCATGCCCGCTTGTTCTCTTAATCACAAGCCCGCCGTTTTCCAGCTTTTTCAGCTCTTCACCGGTCAGGTAGGGCTGCTGGCCGATTTTCCTGCTTATCTCCCTCAGGTAAAATTCCTTCTCTGGATTTGAAAAAAGGAGTATGAGCATGTCCCTCTTCGTTTTTGAGGTTATCAGCGATGAGAGCATGTATATCATTTATGTACAAACGTATATAAAATATATACAAGGAGAAAAAGCCAGGCTCAAGGCGAGAGCATGGCCGCTAAATTGGAGTTTGCCTTCTTCCTGAAGGCACGGCATCCCTATTTAATCGGGATCGTCTCTCCTATCCTTGGCGCTATCGCAGTGAACCCCTCAAGCTCAAGCTCATCAACGAACTTGAAGCAGCTGTCGCCGTGCATCGAGACCACGAGCTCGGGCGTGGTCCTCTTGATAAGGTTCCACAAGTCCTTCCTGCCCGCATGTGCGCTCAGGTCAACCTGCTCCACGTAGCAGTTCATCTTCTTCTCCCTGCCCTGGTCGAGTATGCTTCCCTTGTTCAGCAGCATCCAGGCGTTGGTTCCCTCTGCGCAATAACCCGTGAGCGATACTGAAGAGTTCTCCGGCATGTTGCCGAGATACCACAATGCGTTCCCGCCGTTGAGCATTCCCGCAGGTGAAATAACAATCGCCCCGCCCTTGGCCGCCTTTTGCCTCTGGTTGGGCTTCTTGACAACAATCGCATCATGCATCGCATCGTGCAGCTTCTTCGGGTCCTTTATGTATTCCGGATACCTAAGGCAGATATCAGTGGCCTTGACTGCCATTCCGTCCAGGTATATGGGCACATCTGGGAAATATTCATGCATTATGAGCAGGACTTCCTGCGCCCTTCCTACGCCGAACACCGGCACAAGCGCCATTCCGCCCTTGTCAAGCGCCTTCTTAGCATTTTTCGCCAGCTTCTTCTCTTCCTCTCCCCTATTGGGATGCTCCTTCTCGGAGTATGTGCTCTCCGTAATGAGTATGTCGATATCCTCGGCGAAGGATGCGCCCGTGTGCATCCTCGTCTCGCTGGTGTTGAAATCGCCGGTGTAAACAACCTTCTTTTTCTCAAACTCGAACTCGCAGATTGCCGCGCCCAGTATGTGTCCAGCATCGTGCATTGTAAGCTTAGGGCCGCATTTCATCTGGACCGTCTCGCCGTAATCCACGGGGCTGAAATTCTCCATCGCCCTCTTGAAGCTTTCCAGCGTGTAGGGATTCTCGAACCCGTTGAGCTTGGTCACTTTCATGGCATCCGCAATGAGCAGCTCTGCGAGCGCATTTGTGGGCGGGGTTGCGTGCCAGGGCACGATATCCTTTTCATATACCATTGGTAGAAATCCAATATGATCAAGGTGCGCGTGGGAAATAACGACCTCGTGCACGCTCTTGTGCGGCACCAGCGGCAGCTCGGCAGGGCCGAACTCCTCAATCTTAATCCCGTAATCCATAAGGAAACGCTTGTTCTCCGTTTCAATTAGTACGGCACTCCTTCCGACTTCAGCGGCTCCGCCCAGTAATGTCAATTTCATTAGTAATACACCGGAGTTAGTTCTCACAAAACTAATTTAAGCAGATGCTCAGCCGTGCAGCGAGGCGATTTTCCTTGCGAATGCATCCAGCACCACCTTCTCATATCCGCGGTTGAATTTCATTGCCGCAGCGCCCGCGTGCCCGCCGCCGGAAATCACGACGTTCCCCATCTCCTTCTTGAACCCGTTAATTATTTCATTTCCGTTGAATCCCAAATTCAGCGCCCTGGCGTTTGCCCTGAGCATTACCGAATCCGAAGTGTATCCCAGGGTAACTATGGCCTTCCCCTCATTCCCCTTCTTTTCAATGACTGCATCGTGCACCCTTCCCGTTATCTTGCCGCGCGGCGGGAACTCGCCCGATTCCACGATCCTTCCAACCTCAACGAGCACCAGCAGCATTCCATTCTCCAGCGTGTTTACCCTGGCTATGCTGGAAGCCAGCGCAGTCGCGGTATCGACCGCATCCTTGGCAGTAAGATATTCCATGTGCGTCATGCGCCTATTGCTGATGAGCTCATCGATGAATTTCATGCTGTGCTTCTCGTGGTCCATGATGGTGCTTATGTAATCCAGCACGAGCCCCACTTCCTCAATCTCACTGGTGAGCTCGAATTTCAGCGTGCTCTTATCGCAGTATAATGAGGATTTCCAGAGAATATCATAATTCGCCTCGCACACCCTCCTTGCAACCTCGAAGCACAAGAACCCGGAAGTGTATTCATACCCCAGCCCGTGCCATATTGGCGTAACAACCATCTCGCCCGGCGCCTTCTTCCTGGTGCTCAAATGATGGTCAATAATGGAAACGGACTTGGCGCCCTTCCTCACTATTGAAAGCCC
Organism: uncultured Microcaldota archaeon; assembly: GCA_903832205.1. GTDB lineage: Archaea > Micrarchaeota > Micrarchaeia > CAILAH01 > CAILAH01 > CAILAH01. Next base: position 4,474 of record CAILAH010000035.1, read on the forward strand.
GTCCTCGCTGTCATTGTTATTCTCGCCGTCAACGAAAATGAAATGCGCCTCGCCATAATCCTGCGCGTCCCTCAGCCCGTCCTCAACCCTGTAAACCGGCGATGGGCTCTGCACATATATTACGTCCTTCTTACCGAGCTTCTCAAACATCCTGTAGAGAATTAGCGCGCCGCTGAGCCCGTCCCCGTCCGTATCATACTTAACAACAATCTTCTCTTTGCCTTTTGCAATCTTGGAAAAATGCGCTGCCATCTCCTCAACAGGCCCGCGCATGGGCTCCATTGCAGGAAACAGAAAAGAAGAATGCATCAAAACACCTCATTTGTAGCAGCCTTGCCCTCACCAAGCACATAAGGCACCCGGTGCCTAATCATAACCACCTAGAACACCCTCGCCCTGCCGTACACAATCCGCTCCGTAATCTCTGTCATGTTCTCCATCCAGCCGTCAACAACGTGCGCAATCTTGGGCTTCACGTCATCGATTGCATACCCCTTCGCGAGCACGACCTCAAGGTCCGCGCCCTTGGGCTGGTTGATTGGCCTGCCAATCTGCGAGACAATCGTGAACGTGGCCGCATCAACGAAATCAAACTGCGTCACCACGTCTTTGGTTATCTCGTTCGCGAGCACGTTGTAAATCTTGCCCACGTGGTTCACGGGATTTTTTCCTGCGGCCGCCTCCAGCGACATTCTCCTGTAGGGAGTGATGAGCCCGCTGCACCTGTTTCCCCTGCCCACTTCCCCGTCATCACCGGCCTCCATGCTCAATCCGGTCTTGGTAATGTACACCGAGCTATTCTGGTAATCATCGCCGGTATTAATGAAAATCTCAAAATCGCCCTTGTAGGTCTTGGATACGAACTGCCTCACATCCTCCGCCATTTTCTCCTTCAGGTCAATATACTCCTTGAGGTTCGCAACGTGCTTTGAGACAAACGCCGCGGCAATCGTAATCTTCATGGTTTCGCCTTCCCTGAACCCCATCACCTTTATGTCCTCGCCGAGGAATTCGTTCTTCTCCTTGTACCTCTGCGAGTTCAGGAACTCCTCAGTCTCGAGCACGATGCTCTCAAGCGGGCTGTAGGGCGCAAACCCCGTGCCGAAGCTCGTATCATTGGCAAGCGGGATCTTCCCCTTGCTCCCGAATATGCCCACCAAATCCGCCGAGCCCTCCCTAATCTTCGGTATGAGCACCACGTCCTCATTCACATCAAGGTGCCTGAACCTTTTCTCCAAATACTCCCTTGCGGTCTCCATCGCGATTCCTTCAACGTTGATGTCCTTGCCATCAAACTCGTAGATGGCCCTTCCCGCAAGGTAAATCTCCGCGGGCTTCTTTATCTCCCCGCCGCCGAAATTAACGTGCGCCTCGCCTCCCACAATCAGCCCCTTGTCAACATTGTGGTGCAGTATCACCCCAAATTCCTCAATGTATTTTTTGCACAGCTCTCTGCTGACCTCGTCCATGATCCCGTCTATGATTGAGTCCGGGTGCCCGAGCCCCTTCCTCTCAACAAGCTCAAGATAGCTGTCGTTTATATTGTGGCCTAATCGATAGTGCACATGTGCCATGTAAAAACCTCTTTAGTATTATGGCAAAAACACATTAATAGCAAATAAGCAAAATAATTAACATTGAATTGCTTATTTGCTAGCTAGCAAGTTGCAGATAAAAGTTCAATTGTGCAAAAACCAACGGTTTTTGACAAGTCATTTTTGCTTGGCAAAACTGCACTTATTTATGCAACTTGCTATAATAGCAAAAACACAGTGGTTTATGGATTTTTTGTGCAAAATCGCCTTGAACAAAAAAACGTATTCTCCCTGCAACCTGCCGTTAGATTATCCAAACCGCAAACTGGCGCCATATCCACGTGAGCCCCTTATTCCACCACTGGTTGCGCCTCTTGATTACATCGAGCAATTCCCTGAACTGCTGCTGCTCTTCCGGGCCAAGCTTGCTCTCCTTTTCCCTCACGTGCTTTTTCCCGTCCACGACCTCAATCTCCTTCTGCTTGCCGATTTCCGTGTTTGCCGATGCATACCAGGGCGGCAGCGTCGACTTGCATGCCTTGATGGTCTTGAGTATGTCCTTCATCATTATTGACCTTTCTTTCCCGGTAAGGAACGCCTCCTTCCAGGGGATGGCCGCCGAATCATCGCAAATCTGCTTGACGTCCGCCGAAGAGAAGCCTTCGGTAGCCCTGCCGAGCCTGCCGTACTGTATCCCCTTTCCCAGCGGCCTTTTCGCAAGGTAAATCTTGAACAGGTCAGCGCGCGAAGCGCCGTCAGGCTCTGGGATGTAAACCATCTTGCTGAACCTTCCCGACCTTCTCAATGCAGTGTCCACAGACCAGGGCGAGTTGGTCGCGCCAATCACCAGCACGTTCTCATTGTGCGCCTCAACGCCGTCCATCTCGTAAAGCAGCTGGTTGATTGCCGAGCGGGTTGCGCTCTGGTCCATCTTTTCCCTCCTGCCGCCCAGGGCTTCCAGCTCATCGATAAACAGGATGGAAGGCGCGTTCTTTCTCGCAGCCTCAAACACCTTGTGGATGTTCTTTTCAGTATTACCAACGTACATGTCGAGCAAGTCGCTCAATTTCGCATTGATGAATGAGACGCCGCTCTCACCAGCGGCAGCCTTGACGATGAATGTCTTTCCGCATCCTGGCGGCCCATACAGTAGCAGGCCTCCCCCGCCAAGCTTCCCGTACTTCCTCGCAAGCTCGGGGTTCTGCAGCGGCCTTACAATATAATCGAAGAACGAATCCTTCACCTTCTTCATTCCCGCGACGTGCGAGAAGTTCACGCTGGGCCTCTGCACCAATTTGACGGTGTCGACCTTGCTTGCGCCCTCGCCGCCTTCACCGCCGCCCTCCTTCTTGGTCTTCACCGCTTCCATGTGCGCGGACGCTTCCTGCAGGTCGGGGTTCAAGTCCAATGCTTTCTGGTAGTTCTCAATCGCCTTGTCAGCATTCTCAAGGTACTCAAAAGCCAATCCGCGTACGTAGTAGGCTTCAGCAAAATCCGGGTCGAGCTCAACCACCTTTGTGAAATCCTCGACCGCCTTATCGTAATCCTCGAGCACTGCATAGGCTAATCCCCTGTTGTAATACGCTTTCAGGTAGCTGTTGTTGAGCATCACTGCCTTATCATAATCCATGATGGCCTTGTCATACTCCTGCTTCCTGTAGTGCGCATCTCCCCTGTTGTTATATATGACTGGGTTGTCCGGGTCCAGGTCCGCGGCCTTCGTGTAATCCTTTATCGACTTGTCGTAATCCTTCTTATTGTAGTAGCAAAGCCCCCTGTTGAAATACGCCTCGGGGAAATTAGGATTCAGAATTATTGCGGTGTTATAGTTCTCAATGGCCTTGTCAAAGCTGCCCTTCTCATAGTAGTCGTTTCCCTTGTAATAATATTCCTTCGGGTCGCTATTTCCGCTTGCCATTTTTCTCTTCGTTTTTATTATCGGATGGATATTTATTAATGTTTATCAGGTAGAATTATCCACGTTACTTTGACAGGTGAAAACACATGATAACACTCGCACTGCACGTTGACTACATAAAAGTGAAGCCCATTGAGAAGGCTATCGAACAGGCAGAGAAGCTTACGGATGAGATGAAGGACCTCCATATGGAGGAGGCCCTGGTGCCGCTCATTGCAATTGAGGAGGGCGATACCGAGCAGGTCGCCAAATCCATGGCGGACCTGATTGAGGAGCATGCGCGCAAGGTGAACACCAACAACGTTATGGTATATCCCTACGTGCACCTCACTGAAAAGCCGGCAAACCCCACCCTCGCATACGAGCTTACCCTTAAGCTTGAGCAGCTGATGCTCGCAAAGAATTTCACGGTGAAGCGCGCGCCATTCGGCTGGTACAAGTCGTTTGAGCTGCGCGTGAAGGGCCACCCGCTCAGCGAGCTCTCAAAGAGGATTGGCGAGAAGGACGTGAAGGAGGGCGGCGATATCGTTTCGCAATCAATAGCGCAGGAGTCGCAGACAAAGAGCCAGTTCTTCATTATGACTCCCGATGGCAATCTTACGCCTGTTAAAGACTTCAATTTCTCCAAGCACAGGAACCTTGAGATATTCGCAAATTACGAGATAAAGAAAAGCAGGGTGTACGAGCGCGACCCGGAGCACATCTCGCTCATGAAGGAGCACGAGCTGGTGCAGCCCGAGCCTGGGAGCGATGTGGGCAACCTGCGCTGGCTGCCCAAGGGCCGCCTCATCAAGAAGCTGCTCGAGAGGCACGTGACCGACGTTTGCATAGGCGAGGGCGCGGTAGAGGTGGAGACGCCAATCATGTATGATTTCCAGCATCCCGCTCTCGAAAAATACCTCAACAGGTTCCCGTCACGCCAGTACGTTGTCGCATCCGACAAGAAGAAATTCTTCCTCAGGTTCGCAGCATGCTTCGGCCAGTTCCTCATCGCGAGCACATCAACGTTCTCTTACAAGTCTCTGCCTCTTCGCATGTTCGAGCTCTCACGTTACAGCTTCAGGAGGGAGCAGAGCGGCGAGGTTGCAGGCCTCCGCAGGCTCCGCGCATTCACCATGCCTGATATGCACACCATGACCGCGGATTTGGAGCAGGCCAAGCAGGATTTCTTCAAGCAGATGGAAATCTCGCAGACGATGATGTCCGATATCGAGTGCGAATACGAAACCGCATTCAGGATACTTACAGAATGGTATGACCAGAACAAGGAGTGGTATGCGCAGTTAGCAAAGAAAATCGGCAAGCCCGTGCTCATTGAGATGTTCGACCGCAGGTACGCATATTTTATTACTAAATTCGAGTTCAACGTTGTCGATTCGCTTGACAAGTGCACCGCACTCTCAACGGTGCAGATTGACGTGGAGAACGCCGAGCGCTTCGACATTTCCTACGTTGCGCAGGACGGCACGAAGAAGAGGCCCTTCATACTTCACGCAAGCGTGAGCGGCGCAATTGAGCGCCAGGTATACGCAATCCTCGAGAAGCAGGGAATGATACGCACAAAAGGGGGCGTGCCGCAGTACCCGCTCTGGCTTTCGCCCACACAGGTCCGCGTAATCCCCGTCTCCGAAGACCAATTGGATTATGCGCGCGCTTTGGTTCACAACATGAAAGGCAAAGTGCGTGTTGACTTGGACGACCGCAACGAGAGCCTCGGCAAGAGAATCAGGGAAGCCGAGAAGGAATGGATCCCCTACATCATTGTGGTTGGGAAAGAGGAGGCCGTATCGGGCAAAGTTACAGTAAGAAAACGCGGAAACAAGGAGCAGTTCAAGATGGACCCCGTTGAGCTTTCCGCAGAAATCCAGGAGAAGACTGCGCGCTTCCCGTTTGATGAGATGTCGCTTCCCAAAGAGATGAGCAAGCGCTACAGTTTTATTTAATTTTTATTATTCCCTTCAGTTTTCTTTGGGAGTTGCAACCTATGGTTGCAAATTGTGTGCTTCGCACACAACTGCCTAAGACCTGCATTTCTGCAAAGCAGAAATGAGGCATTATTTGCGCTCTGCGCAAATGCATGAACCTGGTAAAGAATAAGCATTCCATTTAGCTTTTATTTTTCACCCGTGAGTTGTTGCACATGCCACAGGAGTCGGAGCAGGCGTATGAGCAGAAGTGCAGGACTGCACTCCAGAACGGGAACATGAGCGAGTTCAAGCTCCAGTTCTCACGCTGGCTCTATTGGTATAAGGTCACCGATAAGAGCAGGCCCTATTATGCGGTCTACCGTTTTTTCGAGGGCGAGCACAACGAGTGTGTTGAAATCCTGGACAAGCCAGGGACTCTGCCGGAGCTCAAGATTTACGCAGTTCTCTCCTACATCACCCTTGATGATTATGACCGCGCAATCGCACTCCTTGACGACATGCGCAAGCAGTTTGAGGACGACTCAAAAATGGTCGCAATGCTTGATGCAATAGAAGCAGTCACGCATTTCATGCAGGGCAAGCTTGATGCGGAAAAGAGGGACCTGCTGGAGGCAATCGCAAGGGATAAGGCATACGCAATCGACTACCTGCACTCAATAATCGCGTCAATAGATGACCCCGCATCCCAGTCCCGCCTCAAGGAAAGCATACAAGCAGTTCTCCCCGAAGTCTAAGGGGATTAGCAAGGTTTAAATTAAGTGGAATATCATATAGGTGTGATACACATGCCCGAAGCACTCAAGCAGGCACCCGAATTCAAGAAGGCAATGGAAGCATTCCAAAACGCCAAGCCGGAGAATTTGCACTTGGCGCTGGAAAACCAGCAAAGTGTAGCAGGGCAGAAACGCCAGATTGTTGACGCCGCATATATGAAATACATCCAAGGTGAAGGCAAGGAGAAGTTCAATCTTAACCAATCAATACAAGTTAAGGAGTTGCGCGATAGCCATAATACAAGCAAACAGAGTTTTATTGCCGACCATGCAAAAATATATTTTCAGTCTATGGTTGCCGTTGAAGTGAGCACAAAGCTGTCACAAGCCGTTGGTTCAAGTGAGTTAACTGGAACAACCATTAATTTGGCCAACGCATACTCAAGGTCTTTGGAGAAGTTCTCCAACGAGGTAAATGTTCACGATATGAATATCTCCATGGCCCTGGATAAGGGAGATGTTGCGAAAACAAAAGAGCTTATGGCTAGCCGGGCAGGATTTATATCGGAAACGCAGACGGAGTTTGCAGAAAAACAGGGATCCTTGTCCTCTAACCTAAAGGATATCCTTGCGAATTACATTAGAGATTTCCACGAACGGGACATAACTTTGGCTCAAGCAGAGATTGCGGCAACCGTAATACCTGGCGGGCTTGCGCTAAAGGAATTAAAAACTGGCGGTAAAATCCTCTCTGCGCTTAAAACGGTTGGGGTACAGACTTTGAAGAAAGGCGTTAAGCATGGAGCCGAGCACGCTGCAGAGCATTTTGCCGAGCATGCTGCAAAGGCAGGCGGTATTGGATTAATGAAATATGAAATGAGGCAAGATGCCGCAAACGCTGCAAGTGAAATGCTTAATCAGTCAACCCATGTTAATATGACTGCCTTGGACTTTGCAATAGAGTGTGTGCCTGTTTATGGTTCCGTTAAACTAATTCAACACGTTGAGCACGAAAAAGATCTAGCAGGTGAGCGCGCAGATAAGGCGGTCGGGTCACTTTTTGGCGAAGCTGCAGGCCCAACTAGGGTTGCAATGAAAGGTGGTCATGAATGATTACACTTGTAAAGTGGTTAAATGAGAAAGCTCACATACGCAATTGCATTAGCAGCTGTCTTTTCAGCGGGCACTTATCACTATGCGCACTTAAAGCATATGAAACCGCTGGCGGAGACGACGTTATTATTGGAAGGTGATAATATGGTAACAATCTCTAAACCAACTGTGATAGCAGAAGTTGAATCACTAAAGAAAGCGGAAAATTCCGCAGACGCAAACAAATTCTCAAAATCGATTATTGAATCGATTAAGAAAGATTCTGCGAAATTTGACGGCACAGCCAACGCACTAGTTCCCCTCTTTGCGCCGCCTCATCTTGATGTTAAGAGCAATGTGCAAAATCACTCCTCGAAAGCAGCGTTAGATATTTTGAAGGCATTCCCTGAAAAGAGCATTGAATTTGCGCTTGCCAATTCGGACAAGTATCTCTTAGACGGACCGGATTCGCATTACACTGCCATGGGCTATATCACTTCAACAATTGTGGGTGATGCGCCCGCCGTAAGGAAATTTGCTGAGAAACGCTTTAAGGAAGTTCTTAAATCTGAAGGGGATTGGGGCGCAAAGATCGTTGTCGGTATAAGTGCAGTGAAAAATCGCATGGTCGATCTGAACATAGATCTTTCCGGCGCCGCGCTTAAATCAACAAACCTTCAGAACATCGCCTTGCCAAAACAATACCGTGAGGTTTTGATTGCTCTTTCCAAGGAACTTAATTCCCAGTTTCGTGAGGAGTTTATGAAAAAATACCCCAAAAAGGTAGATGAATGAAAATAACCATTTTCAAAAAGAAGTTTACCCTCTCTTTTTCATTCTTCGTTACTCTCCCGCTCTTCTATCTCTTCAATTCTTATCGCAAATCTCGTAAAGTAATTGTGCAGAAGAAATCATTCAATGCATATGTTGCAGACAATTTCTTTTCCCGCGCATTCGGTTACATGTTCCGTGAGAAGAATGATTTGAAGAAGGATGAGTCAATGCTCTTCGTCTTTGATTCACCGACAACCGTGACATTCACGATGTCAAATGTGGATTTTCCAATCAGGGTTTTTGCCCTAGATAAGAATTACAAGGTGCTGGATGAGGCGCTAATGAAAAAGGGGCAGAGCAAGAAAACAAAATTATCTGGCACATTATTTTTGGAAATTCCTATCACAACAAAATAATCTGTTCTCTGCCTATCTTCCGAAAACAATTTCTAGAACATCCCTGTGCTGCATCACGTAATCGGCCCCCAGCGCCCTTTTTGTCCTTGCATTAATAGCGCGTATGAAATTCTTCGCCATGTCCTTGTGTATTTTCGCTGCAAAATCAAGCGCTGTGCTTCCGGGCGGGAACAGGAACACATCTGGAAGCACATTGCCGTCGCTGTCGGCGAGTTTGTTCACGCCTCCGGGGAATATGGCAATATACTTCAGGAAATCAAACACCGCGGCGTTGAGCGCTTTCTGCACGCCAGTTCCCTTTGCGCTTTTCGTATATGCGCGCAGGAACTCCAGCGCCTTCTTCTGCTGCTCATCCAGGTTCCCGACGTTCTCAAAATCCGCATCGCCCGGTATGTACTTGATGAAATTATTCTTCGCCGCGCTCTTGAGCGCAATCTCCGCCTCTGCAGAGCACGGTATAATAGTATAAGTAGGAAACTCCTTCACCATCTTCTCGTAATTCTTGTAGGCGCCGGGCAAATCGCATTTGTTCGCGGCGATTAGGATGGGCTTCCCGATTGCGCGCATCCTTTTTGCAAACGTCAGTTTCTCGTCATCATTCCACAGCTCAAGCGTTTTCTCCTTTAGCCCTAGCTCATTAAGCGTCCTTGCAACCGCATCCCTGCTTATTTTCAACCCGGTAAATTGGTTGAACAGCGCCTCCTCATTCCCCTTGGTGCGCGCTTCCTTTGACAGCTTGGTCCAATTGTTGTCCATTATCCCCTTTATCCAGAACTCCAGCTCCGCCTCAAGGAACCTGATGTCATTTGAAGGGTTATATGAGCCAGCCTCGACCCTCTCACCGTTTTCATTTGTGGAGCCGCTAGCATCAACAATGTGCACAAGCACATCCGCCTGCCTCAAATCATCAAGAAACTTATTGCCAAGGCCTTTTCCCTCATGCGCTCCAGGCACAAGCCCTGCGACATCAAGCAGCTCAACGGGCACGAACCTCCTGCCCTCAACACAGTAACCAGTCCTGGGATTACACTTCACATTGAAATATTTCTCAACACACTCAACCTCAACATAGCCAATCGCATGGTTTGGCTTGATGGTGGTGAATGGCCTTGCCGACCTCTCAACCGCAACGCTGGTTGCGGCCATGAAGAACGAGCTCTTTCCCGTTGACGGTTTCCCAACAATCCCGATTAGCATAACTCAGCCCACCTGCAATCTCTATCCCCATAAATTCCAATTAGCATACTACTGCGTCACCTGAATATCTTTTTGTCATCCCAGCCTGCATCCCG
>CAILAH010000036.1 GCA_903832205.1 uncultured Microcaldota archaeon
ACCTGGGAGTGACAAGCGAGATGAGCGGCGACCCGCTCGGAGTCAACCTGAACCTCGAGAGGTTCCTGGACCACAAAATGCTCCAGGAGAAGGGATTCATCGTTGAGAGCAGGCCAAAGGATGTTTCGGAGAACACGGTTTCCGTTGTTGAGCTCAACATCATGAAACTGAACCAGAACAACCTTGCCGAGCTTCTCAACCTGATTGCGAAATTCCAATAATAGCAAATTGCGAATTTGCTAGCTAGCAAAACCTATGTTTTGCTATAAACCCTTTTTTTTAATTCAATCCTTTTTGCTCAATCTTGCCGAGGGCTATTGAAGCGACCCGTTTTGTAGTTTCCAGCTTGGCGGATTCGGTGAGCGAGTAGAGGCCCACCACGTCGTTGAGGCGGTAGAGGCCCCATACGGCGCTAATGCCAACATCATCAATGGTTGAATAGGTGGCGATGCGACCTATCAGGTCCCTTTCGCCCATGTCCGCGAGGAAATTGACGAGCGTGAGCATGGAATCGACGCTTATGGGGGCGGTGTCGCAGTCCAGCTGCGATGAAAGCAGCTGCGCGGGCGTAACGTTCGGCCCGTCCGCCGCGAAATCCGATTCGGAGATGGCAAGACCATCAATCAGCACTTTTTTTACGTGGCCCTGGAGCCATTCCGCGTGGTCCACCAATTGGGATTTTATCTTCATCTGCTTCAGCAGGCTGCCGCAGGTGGTGAGAACGGTGCACCTGTCCTCCGAGACAAGCCCGAGAAGCACTTTTTCATCTGAGAAGAACTCCCTAAGTTCGAGCTTCTCAAGCTGCCTGTTGGGTGATTTAATGGCCTTGTCAGTACTGCGCCTATTCCTATTCGCGATTGCACTTGTAGCCTCTTGCATGTAGCTCACTCCACTGTCTAACTCCAAAAAGAGTATTGAAAAGAAGATTTAAAAATGCCCAGGAATCCGACAAAATTTTAGGCATTGCTTTGGGTTGCCGAACTGTTCTGAGGCTAGTGCCTAATCAGGAAAGTGTAGAGGAGGCGGTTGAATTCCCTCGCCTTCTCGGCCTGTGGGAAATGTGTCGCGTTTTTTATTGAGTGCCAGTCGACATCGTCAAACTCGCGCTGTATTACATCCATGGAGCTCTCGTCAACGAACATGTCCTGCTCGCCGCGCACCACCATTACGGGCGCGTGTATCAATCCCATCTTGTTGCCTATCTCATCGCCCTTCTCCACCATTGCCTTGAGGACGAGTATCATTATGCGCGGGTCGACTTCGAATGAGTCGCGCAGGAACCTGCGGAACTGCCTGTAGGTGGCCCTGCTGGGCGTGGCGTGCTTGAAGAGCGTATACCAGGGATAGAGGGTAACGTCATGCTTGGCAATCTGCGAAAAGCTTTTTGCTAAAGTGAGGAATGCCCTGTGAGAGACGAGCTCGTCAAGCGCATCGAGCATCTGCGATGGGACACAGCCCATTGCGAATGTCTTGAGCGGGTTTGAGACCGCGGGACCCACGTAGGTGAGCGTGCGTATCCTGCTCTGCAGCTGGTATGCATACTCTGTTGCTATGAGAGCGCCCATGCTGAATGCGACCACATCGGGGTTTTTTATGCCGAGATGCTGCGCGATCTTGAGGTTGTCCTCAGCGCAGTCGTAGAGATAGCGGGATGAGGAGGTGACGCCCAGAGTGGAGCCGCCATGGCCGCGGTTGTCCGTCAGCAGGAGGTTGAAATCCCAGAGGCTGCGCAGCTGGTGCACCCATTCGTTCTGCTTGAGCAGGTAGCCGTTGAAGAAGTGGACTGTGCGCTCCTTGCTGCGGTCTATGAAGAGATAATCAATGAGAGCGCCACGGTTCTCGAACTGCCTCATTGGGGTATGCCTCACCCTGCGCAATTCGTGAAGCACCTTGCTCTGCTGTTCGGTCCAAGACTTGCCTGCCTGCATCAGGAATCACCGCTGTTTCCACTCTTCAGCACGTATTCTCTTATCTCTTGCGCATCCCTACTAAGATGCTGCCTGAATGATTTTGTGAATTCCCTCATCCCCATGCTGAAATAGAAAAAGGTCGTGAGCAGCATGCCGGTAAACATGCCGATTGTGAGCGATACCTTTGCGAACTGGAGTGCGGTGAAATCAACGAGCCCGGTTATTTTCATTACGCCCTGGGCAGCCGCCGTGAGCATCCCGCCCATCACCGCGCCCTGGAAGAAATAAAGGCTTGCCTTTGACCACATGCATACCCAAAATAGGCGGTGCAGCGACTTGTTGAAGCAGTTCAGCTCCTTCGCGCTTATGAGCTGGCCCGCAATCTCCCTTTTCTTTTCGGAGAGCTGCTTCTCGTTGCCTTCCACTTCCTTTTCAAGCTGGCTGGCCAATGCGGTGCCGCCGTCAATTATCCTGTCCAGCTTTTCCGTGTCTTCCCTGCTCACCTGGAGCGCTCCCCTTTTCGCGACCGCACCATTGATGGACCTTTTTGTGATTTCCTTTGCCTCCTTCTTTGTCTCAATCACATACCTGCCGATTGCGCAGTTTGTGGCAAGGCCGAAGATCTCCTTCATCCTTTCAAAACTAATCCTGGGGTTATTTTGCGGCTTGGAAGGGACCCTTGGCTGAAGGTCGCGCACGGATACCATATGGATAATTTGGCATCTGCCTATCCTTTTAAACGTTTGGAAAAATCAGCTATTCCCGGCCTATGAACCTGCGCCTCAGCTCGACCAGGTCCTGACGCAGGTTCTCCGATATCCTGCCATACATATCCTTAACGGAATCCTCCGCGGCATACTCAATGGTGCGGATTCCTCCGAAGAAAATGCCAAACGCCAGCGAGGTGGTCAGGATGGATTCGAAAGTCATCCTGCCTAAAGGCATGAAGAGCCCGGCAATTGACTGGATCACGCCCGTCAATAACAGCATGTCCCTGAAATGCCTGTGGAATATCTCGAAATGCTTGCTGAATGTGTAGTGCTTCTCGCAGGCGCCTATGGCTTTTTCAAATAGGGCCGCATCATCGGCGCTTGTGAGCGAGCCAAAAGCTTCGGATTTTGCGTTCTCCAAATCGCCCTCAAGCTTGCCCTTGCGCTTTTGGGCATCTGCCAGGGTATTCTCAAAGTCCAGCCTCATGTCAGGGGAGACTGCATAATCGCTGTTAAGGTAATCACGCGCGGTCTGGATGTTCCCGCGCGTCAGCTCAATCTCCGCGCGCAGCTCAACGCACCTTTTGGCCTTGTCAAAGATATATCTAGTCCGCTTGAAATCGATTTTGCCTTCCTTTTTCTGTAGCTGCACCACGGGTTTTTTGGGTGTCCAAACGTATTTAAGGATTGCGGCAGAAGTGGTATCGAGGGAGCAATTATGAATAATAAGTACATTCCACTGTTTGTGCTGCTGCTGTTTGCAGCGGCTTTTGCGCACCAGCCGCGTTTCGTTATCGGGTACAATCTCACGCTTGAGAACCCCTACAGCGTGGTTGCGCCGGAGGTTTCCAAGGCATACTATGGCGAGCTGAGCGGAAACCCGGACTATTACATAATAGTGGCGAAGGACCCGTTCGACTTCTACGCGCAGGTTGACTCGCCCCTTGCACCAAATGAGGCAAGGAGGTTTTCCATAGAGATTCTCAACTCGTCAAAGGAGCCGATTGCGTTTGCCTATGAGAATGAGTCCGACTGGCACCAGTGGTTCGAGCCGTTCGGCGGCGACTGGTACCTGATAGGGCCCACATATAAGGCGACCGTTCCAGCTGGAATTTACTACATTAAGGTATACAATGCGGAGAACAAGGGAAAGTACTCGCTCGCAGTTGGCGAGAAGGAGGAGTTCCCGCCCGGAGAGATGATAAACGCATTGATCCTGATTCCGCCCATGAAGCAGGCGTTCTTCGGAAAGAACGTGCTCATGAACTTCCTGCACCTTGCGGGCATCGTTCTCGGCCTGGGTGCAATCTCAATCATATTCCTGAGCGGCTCCATACTGGTGAGGGCCGGGAAGATGAGCCCCAAGGCAATTAACGTGTACTACGTTACCAAGCCGCTGGTGCTTGCGGGAATCGTTCTAACGGGCATAACCTGGATGCTGCTCTATGCGCAGAACCCGGAGAGCCTCATAGGCACGGTTAAGTCAGTGATGCTCGGTGCGCTTTTCATCCTCGCGTTGGCGCTTGCGCTGTTTGTGAACCCAAAGCCCGATGAGAAGACCGATAAGAGCAATGTCAAGCTGCACGGCCCGATTGTGCTCCTTTCGTTCCTGGGCTGGTGGCTGCTGCTGTTGCTCACCGTTGTAATGATGTAGGTGATGTGATGGTATTCGGGATAGGGGAAGGCTCAATGGATATCGTGCTTGAGAAGACTGCGTTCAAGCCGGGTGAGGAGATTAAGGGGAAAGCGGTGCTCAAGCTCAACAACCCCACCAAGGCACGGGGCGTGCTGGTGATACTCTATAGGGAGGTGGATGTTGGCAGCGGCAGGCACAGGACGAAACAGAAACAAATCATCTCCGATGCAAAGCTGGGAGGGCCGAAGGAGTACACCTCAACTGAGTTCCCGTTTACGCTGAGGGTGCCAGAGGGCGTAATCAGCAATATGGACCCCCTGTCGGGATTTTTGGCGAACACGTTCGGCATGCAGCTCTGGGTTGAGGCAAAGCTGGATTTGGAAGCCGCGTTTGACATTAGCAGGAGGATTCGGGTAGCCATTAAGCAGTAATTTTTCTTCTTTTACATTTATTCCTTCAGCAGCTTTTCCACTAAAGGTATGAATTCCTCTGCGGAGTTGAGTGCCTCATCAAGATCTCGCCTTCTTACCCTGACAGGGTCAAGCCCGTAGAGAAGCATGTGCCTTTCATTCCTGAACGCATCAAGGAGCGTTATGAAACCATGGGGGATTTTCCCATTCTTCACATAGTGCTCATTGAGATAGAGAATGAGACAATGATGCGATTTCTCAATCAAGCCATCCCTGAAGAGGAGCGCACGGCCTGAATGAAACATGGAAACATAGGCGCTAAGGAATGCCATATCTAAAAATCCTTTGCCCGCAAGTCCTTTTGCCTCATCAAGCTTGGCTTTGGCAACTGCAACGGATTTCTCAGCTTTTAGCATATCCGGGCGGTCCTTGCGGAGCGCCCTGTTTTCAAAGCATTCGTCAAGTGTCAGTCAATCACCGGCTTGTTGCCATAGAGGGGCATGGAGCTGGTTATCACCTCAAGGTAGAATGCCCTGTTGTCCCTGCTTATCCTCTTCCATTCGGAGGCGGTCTTATGCTGGAGGTTTACCTCCCTTCCAAGCAGTTCGCTGAGGCGCAGCGGCTTTGCGGTGCATTCTGCCGCAATTACAAGAAAGTCGTAATCGCTCTCGGGGCCGTCTTCGCCGCGGGCTGCGCTGCCGTAGAGGAGTATGCTGCTAAGCCCTTTGGAATTCTTTGATAGGTATTCCATGGTTCCCGAGTGCTCGATAAGCGAGGAGGTATAGGCTGCCTTAAACGCCTTGAGCTTGGGCGTAAGCGATGCCTTGAAATAGACGGCCATGCGGTCCTCGCTCCTTTCAATGAACCCTTCCCGATGCAGTTGCTGCAGGCAGAGGGAGACGGTTGATTTTGGCATGTTTAACTTTCTTGCAATCTCACGCACATAATACTTTTGGTAGGGGTTTTCCAGAAATGCCGATAATACCTTAAGTGCGCTTATCCGTGAAAACAGGCGGTTCATAAGAGATTTTGGGCGCAAATATTTATAAGTGTCCAATATTATGGACAGTTGTCCAATTAAATGGACATCTCAAAAGTTAAGGAATTTTGATGCGGCCGATATTTCAGAGGTGTTAATCACTATCAGCGTGTCCTTCCAGCAGCTCATTATCTCATAGATGTTGACGCCGTTCTGGAAGAAGAGGCCGGAAAGGTAGGCGATGACTCCAGGGGTGTTTTCAATCTCCTCGCTGCTTTTTAGCATTATTAGCGACATGTTTTTGCGCACTTTGTGTATTTTCGTTGAAAGCTTATCCTGAATTAGCGGAAAGTTCTTTTCCTGAAGGATTACAGTGGTTGTGGTGCTGCCCTCAATCGCGTAGAAGAGCTCATGCTTCTTTTTTACCTGCAGCTGTATGCCTGTGAGATAGTCTGTGAGCACTTCCTTGTCAATAACCGCAACTGCGATCTTGTTTTGTATTTGGAACTCGCTGTTGGAGATTACGTGAGCGATTTTCTTCTCCAGGTCCGCAGAGCTCTTTGCGGTTTTTTCCTTGTACCTTCTTGCGGCGACTATGATTGCGTCAAGGGAGCTCTTCTTGGAGATGCTTAGCTCTTTGGCGATATCCCGAGCTAGAGCGGAGTAGTTGATGATGCCTCTCTTTAGGCAGTCGCGCACCGATGGGTGCGACTCGATGTATTCCTCGGTGAGCTGGGTTGCGCTTTCTGACATGGGAGTAATTGGGCGGCATTAAATATAAACATTACTGTTTTATTTGGGACATTTTACCAGTAATCTGTCAAGCCTCAGACGAAGCATATAAATCCCGCCCCGTGCACAATGATAGCTGGAGGCGATTGATATGGAAGGAAAAAACAAAAAACAGGATAATCTCGTCAAGCAGGTAACGTTTGGCGTGATTGGGCATAAGCAGAACTGGGGCAAGCTCATAAAGGCAGACTCGGTTCTTGGGCAGTGCATCCTCACACTAGACGGGGTGAAGGACAAGAAGCTGGCGGAGGCGTATTGGAAGTTGGACGGGAACGCATTCGGCAAGATGTCGGCACCCAAGTTCATGAAATTAGATACGCTGGTGTTAGGCGGGCTTGTGGTATGCATGTTCCTGCACAAGAACGATGCTGACCCGGCGCTTGTGAAGGAGCTTGGCGCTGAAGATATGGAGTATGTGCCGATTGGGTTCATGGACCTGCACAAAGTTGATGAGAAGACATTCTCGTGCAGCGGGCTCGGGATTGCAAAGCCATACCAGGGAAACGGGCTAAGCAAGTACCTTATTCATGCAGGGGTTAAAATTGGCAATGTCCATGATTTGACCGTGCCCACGCAACTAAGTAACTTTATGGCGCATTATGCATGGCTGCACTTGGGCAGTTTGTGGATAGATATGATAAAGCCAATGCATGAAGAGGAAGATAGTCTTGTTTATAACATAATTGTGGCAAAATCCCCTGAGGAAATACTTACAACAAAAATCCTCAAGACTGCCGAGCTGCTGAAGATGAAAGATGCCTATGAAGTGCCCATATACTGTATAACCAAACATCCGGAGAAATATGATAACAGTGAAGATCCGGTTATTGGATATACTGGCAATTCGTTAGTCTTCGAAGACCTTCGCCCTTACACCTCGGCATGTAGATAAAAAATGGGAAAGAATTAGTCTATTGGGCGGAACTTGATCGAAATTTTGCAAAAGCAAAATTGAGAGTTATTTAGGCCGTAGGCCTAAATTTGAAGCCATAGGTGATGAGGCCCTCTGGGTTGTCTTCGTGGATTTTCCTGAAGACCATCTCCACCTGCTGGCCCACCTTTATGGTTTCGGGGTCCACATCAACGACCTGCCCGGTGATGTGCGCCCCTTCCTCAAGGTCAATGATTGCGAGCACGTAGGGGACGAAGAACTCGTAGTCCTCGGGAGCCACGCGGATCACTGTGAAGGTGTGGATCTTGCCGCGGCCCGTGAACATGTGGGAGACAATCTTTCCCTTTCTCCTGCACTTTGCGCAGATTTTCCTCTCCGGCATGTAATAGGTGCCGCAGGTCTCGCACTTGGTGCCCACAAGGTTGTACCTTTCGTTTGTTTTTCTCCAAAGTAATGGTAATCCTGGTTTCATAAATATCACCTAATTCGGTTTCTTGAGGATGTGCACCACGCAGGTTGCACCCGAGCCGCCCACGTTGTGCGCGAGCCCGTACTCGGCACCCTTAATCTGGCGGCCTTCCGCAGTTCCGCGCAATTGCCACGTGAGCTCGACAATCTGCTTTACGCCCGTTGCGCCGACCGGGTGGCCGCACGCCTTCAGCCCGCCTGAAGTGTTGATTGGGATTTTGCCGGTGAGCGCGGTCTCGCCGTTGAGCGTTGCCGGGCCCCCCTTTCCTTTGGGGAAGAATCCCAAATCCTCAATCGCCATAATCTCTGCGATTGTGAAACAGTCGTGCACTTCTGCCACGTTAATCTGTTCTGGTGTAATGCCTGCCTGCTTGTATGCGTCCTTCGCTGCTATTTGAGCTGCACGCAGCTCGGTGAGCGATTTCCTGTCGTGAAGTGCGAGCGTATCGCTTGCCTGCGAGCTCGCCGCAATCTCAATGTAATTGTCGGTGTGCTTCTTTGCGGTGTCAATGTCCATCAGGATTACTGCGGCCGCGCCGTCAGTGATTGGCGAGCAGTCAAGCACCTTGAGCGGGTCCGCGACCTTCTTCGATTTCATAACGTCATCAATCGTAATCTCGTTCTTGTACTGCGCATACTTGTTGAACATTGCATTGTGATGGTTCTTCACCGCCGCAGCTGCCATCATCTCCTCGGTTGTTCCGAAATCGAGCATGTGCCTGCGCGCCATCAGCGCGTAGAGGCCGGGGAACGTTGCGCCCTGTAGGAGCTCCCATTCCTGGTCTCCCGCACCGCCCAGGGCGGTAACCGCCTCTGCGGTTGTGGCATCGGTCATCTTCTCGACGCCCCCTACTACTACTACATTGTAGGCGCCGGATGCGACCGCGAAATATGCGTTCCTGAAAGCGAGGCCTCCAGATGCGCACGCGCCCTCGACACGTGTTGCGGGAAGCGGGTTCAGACCCATCGCGTCCGCAATAAGCGCCGCGACGTGCTCCTGGCCGATCAAGCGGCCTGAGGCCATCGTTCCGCCGTAGAGCGCCTGTATTTCGGAGCCCTCAAGCTTTGCGTCCTTGATTGCCTCTACGCCTGCCTGGACCACCAGGTCGCGCAGGCTCACGTCCCAGAGCTCTCCGAACTTGCTCATTCCAACGCCAACAATTGCTACTTTTCTCATATGAACATCTCCTTTCTGGTGCAGCTCTTTAGGCCACAAGCATTCGCCAAAGGCGAATGATGCACCATTTGCTTATGCAAATGCGTGTCCCAAAAGAGGTGCATTGCTACTTTTCTCATGAACATAACCTCTTTTACATTATCAATTTCTTCCTGTGCTTTGCATAGGTTCCGTAATCAAGGTAAATCTTGTGCTTGATTATCTCGGAGACAGGAAGCGGATTCTTCTTCTCGAGTATTTTATCGGTGACCACAATGTCGAATGCATCACTGCCCGCACCGGAGCCGAATGATGTGACGAGTATCTTGTCGCCCGGCTTTGCAACGTCAAGCGTTGCCGCGAGGCCTATCATTGATGCGGCCGAATATGTGTTGCCGATGAACGGGGTGATGAGGCCTGGAGCGATTTGCTCCGGAGTGAACCCGAGCTGCTTTGCAACCGCGCGCGGGAATTTCCCGTTGGGCTGGTGGAACACCGCATAGGTGTAATCCGAGGGCTTTGAGCCCATCTTCTCCATCATTCCCTTGGCGCCGCCGTGCACGTGCTTGAAATAGCCGGGGACTCCTGTAAACCTGCCGCCGTGCGAGGGGTAGACCGCGTGCTCACGCCTCCAGAAATCCGGCGTGTCCGTTGTGTAAGCGTAAATCCCGTTTATCTCCGCGATCACATCCTTCTTTCCCACTATGAATGCGCCCGCGCCTGCGCCTGCGCTGTATTCCAATGCATCTCCCGGGCGGCCTTGTGATGTATCAGTGCCGATCCCCATTCCGTACTCAATCTCGTCCGCCTTGAGAAGCGCATAGGAATTGATAAGCGATGCGGTGCCCGCCTTGCATGCGAACTCGAGGTCCGCCGCGAAGAGCACGGGTGCCGCACCGATTGCCGCCGCGACTATTGTTGCAGTCGGCTTCACAGCGTAGGGGTGCGATTCCGAGCCCACAAAAAGCGCGTTGATTATTGCCGGGTTGATGCCTGCGTGCCTCACTGCGCGCCTTGCGGCCTCCACGGCGAGCGTTGCCGCATCCTGGTCCAAGGCGGGGACGGATTTCTCCGAGAGCCCGAGGCCGTTCACGATGCGGTTCTCCTCCTCGCCCCACACGCGCGCGATTTCGCACGCCCTGATGCGGTAGCGGGGGACGTCCACTCCATAACCGACGATTCCGATTGAATTGCTCATATCATAAACACCTTTTTTACTAAAGCCTCTTCAGCGCAGCCTCCATCTCATCGAGAGGCTCGTTTGTTAGTATAAGCGGTATGCGCTCCTTCTGCGCGAGCGCGACCGCGAGCTTGTCCACCTTGTGCTCATCCAGGTTGTGAAGAACAACTAGAGAAGGCTTTATGGGATGGACGCGGATAACCACCATTGGCGAACGCCCAGTGCTGACATCCGTGAAAATGAATGCGCGCTCCTTCGCGTTGCCGAACAGCTTGGGAAAATCCGATGCCTGCATCTCCATGATTGCATGGATTGACTTGATGAACGTGTAGCCGTAGACGCGTGTCCTCTCGAGCATCTCCTCGTTTGCGATTACCTTGCCGCCGACCAGCTTCATGAAATCTATGCCGCTCAGTGAGCTTGCGAATTCGTGCACGTAGAAAAAGTCGCTTTCAGGCATTTCGCACGCGTACCTGTTCACCACCGCGCCACCTTTTGAGAGGTCCAGCTCAACGAGCGCGGTCACAAACCGCTTGATTACTGAAATGCCCGGGTTCTTCCTGCGCGCGCCCTCATAGTCGCTTATTGTAGAGGAGCTTATGCCCAGGAATGAGCTCAGCTCGATTTGCGGGACTCCAAAAAGCTCCCTCCATTTCTTCATTGTCTTGCCGGGAGAGTTGGAAAATACAATCTCGCTGGCGATGTTATGAGCTAGCTGCTCGTAACGTTTCTCCATGGGGCTATTCACTCTCCAATGTTTAAAAACATATCGAAAGTTACTTCGTCAATTGACTTAATCTTGGAGATGTACGTCGCCAATGCCCTGCTTCATATACATATTATATATGATGTTAGCGAGCTTGGGTGCAAGCGAGACAGAGTCGTACCAGGGATGCTGCGCCTCAAATTCGGGCGACCTGGGAACAGAATCGGTTGTGATAAGCTTTAGGAGATAGCCATTCTTGTAAAGGTCATCAATCCTCTGCACGCCCTTCTCGCTGAGAAGCATATGTGGCGCAACCACCACCACGCCCTTGCAGTGGTATTTCTCGCAAAGGTCAGTTATTAAGAGTGTAACCGTGCCTGCCGTGTCAACTATGTCCTCGAATATGACCACATGCCTGCCCACAACAAGAGATGGCTCGGTCACGATTATCATGTCGACCTTGTTGACTGTGGAGTAGTCGCGCACCTTGAGCGCCGGGCTCAGGCGCAGTTGCGTGTAATTTTTCCCTATGTGCTCCGAACGCTTGAATGCGCCCGCATCGGGAGGTATCATCACGAAATCGTTCTTATAGTCGGGGAATAGCTGGCTGAAGCGCGCAACCATTTCGGCCGTGGGATAGACGTTGTCCGCGTGCTTGCGCGTGAATCCCACAATGCTCTGCGAATGCAGGTCAACGAAGAAGAATGAGTCCGTGCCCACCGCCTCGTAGAGCGTCATCTGCGTCCTTGCGGTGAGGCCTTCGCGCGTTCTCCTGTGGTCCTGCCTTGCATTGCCATAGAACGGGGAGAGCAGGCATACGCGGTCCGCGCTGCCGTCTGTCTTGAGCGCGTCAATGTAGAATTCGGCCGTGTGGTCGTTTTCCATGGGCCTTATTTCCTTTGCGAACGCCTTCACAAGCTCGAACCGCTCCTCGAACGTTTTTGCCTCATCGAGCAGCTTCGCCCTGAGCTCAAGCGGGGTCTGCGGGATAAATGAGTAGTGGATTAGGAAGACCTCCGCGCCGCGTACGCTCGCCTTTATCATCGGCTTCATCTCGCCGCTCTTGAAATAGTCCGCCATGACGGGCCAGAGCTCGAAATCCTCTTTTCCGAACTGCCTTGTGTTGTACTGGGAAAGGTGTGAAATGATGGTGAAGACCTGCCTTTCAAGGGTGAATTCGCCCGCATCCTTGAACTTCCTAAATTCGCGGTCGGTTATCTTTGATAGCTCTGTGCAAACCTTCTTGCCGAGTGATTCTGCGCTTGGTGTGGCGCATATAACTAGCTTCTTGGTCATCATGAGTGAGTTCAAAATCGTAAGTAATATAGGCGTTAAAGTGCTGATAGAAATGTTTTAATAACGGCATGTGCCCAACATCTTTGTGTTCCGATGAAAAATTGCTCGAAAAACCCCATTGGCCTGAAAAAGAGTAAGGCGCACGGCACGGCCGGGAAGAAACCGTTTGAAAGGAGGAAGCTCGCATCCGAAGCGATGAGGATAGCCAGCGAAGAACGGGCATGGCTTAACTATGGGCTGTTTGTGGCCATAGACAGGGACAGATTGCAGGATGTTGTGGGATTATTGGATAAGGGCGCCGATGTGGATTTTAAGACCACTGGCGACTGGACCATGCTGATGCGCGCAATTGCCAATGATTGCCAGGTGGGAATCCCTGAGGCGCTTATTGAGAGGGGCGCTGACGTGAATGCCAGGGATAATATTGGCAGGACTGCGCTGATGCTTGCGGCACATGGCGGCCTTAAGGAAATTGTGGAGCTGCTTATCGCCAAAGGCGCGGATGTGAATGCAAAAGCCCACATTGGATGGACTGTGCTGATGCACGCAACGGGGAAGGGCACTGTCTTGATGTTTAAAGATGGGCATAATTATCCGGAGATTGCGGAGCTCCTGAGAAAACACGGGGCAAAAGAGTGATATTCATGAATCAAATAAGCACACTCATTGACCCACAGAAAAAGGCAGTTGTTCTTCAAAGGATTAAGGAGGGAAAGCCGCCTTTTTGCGCTGAGAAACCTGCGCCAGAACCGATTGCAAAGACAGTGAGAAAGAAGAAGGCTCGTAAGAAAATGAATGAATCAAAGAATACAAAGGTGCCTGAAATTAATACGAATGCAAAATCTAAAGGAAAGCCGGGTGGAAATCTTGATGGGTCGCTTGATAGGGACCTTATTGATACGACAAAGAGGGGAGACTGGGAACACGCTGATTGGATTATTGGCTGGGGCGCGGACGTTAATGTAAAGAGCGCCAGTGATAGGGGGCGAACTCCTCTCATGATTGCTGCCAGACTGGGCTACCTCTATTTCGTTGAGGAGTTGATAAAGCGCAAGAGAGTGGATATCAATGCAAAAGATAATGATGGCCGAACTGCGCTTTCTCTTGCGGTAGGCGAGGACAAAAAGAAGATTATAGAATTGCTAAAGGAGCAGGGCGCAAAGTGATGCTGATGGCAAAAATGAGAAGCCTCATTGACCCGGAAAAGAAACAGAGGGTACTGGACAGGATTAGGCGGCGCGAGGCACCGTTCTGCGCGGAGAAGCCGGAGCCGGAGCAAAAGCCTGTGATACTTACGGCGCAGGAAAAAATGAATCTGGAATTGGTGCAGGCGGCGTGGGATGGCGAATATAAGAAAGTAAGAGAGCTCCTTGAGAAGGGTGCGGATGTAAATTACAAAAATGACCGGAATGATACCCCGCTTCTTTGTGCTGCCTCAAGGGGATTCAGGGAAATAATAAAACTGCTGATTGAGAAAGGCGCGGATGTGAATGCTGTTAACAAATACGGAGCCACGGTCCTGACACATGCTTCCTTCGATAATGATGTTGAATTGGTGAAGCTGTTTCTGGAGAAGAAGGCGAACGTGAATGCGCCTGGCCCCCGTGGAAATACCGCACTGATAAATGCCGCCGAGCGCGGGCATTTGGAAGTTGCCAAAGTGCTTTTGGAGAACAAGGCGGATATGGAAGCCAAGACCGATACGGGGGTAACTCCACTGATGCGCGCCTGCCTAAGCAAAAAGAAAAAGATGGCAATATTCCTAATTGAAAATGGCGCGGACGTTAATGCCTCTGACCGCAATGGGTATAAGATGATAAATTATGCGCGCCATTGTGGCCATGATGTTGAAGAAATGGCAATACTACACGGGGCCAAAGAGTGATATTCATGAATAATTTGATTGATCCACAGAAAAAGGCGATTGTTCTTCAAAGGATTAGGGAAGGAAAGGCGCCGTTTTGCGCAGAGAAGCCAGAGCCGGAAAAGATTGCAAAGAGCGTGAAGAAGGCCTCTAAGAAAAAAAGAGCGCCTGAGAAAA
>CAILAH010000037.1 GCA_903832205.1 uncultured Microcaldota archaeon
GCGATAAGATTGCAAGGCCAATAGTAAGGGAAGTGGGGGAATTGGTAAAGAGCGGTGTGCACGTGGTGGCGGCACCGCAGACGCTTTACGGGAGAATAAACATGAACATTTATACTGCGGGAAGGATGCTCAAAGAGGCGGGCGTGATCGGGCACGGGTGCGACTGGCTGCCAGAAACTGCATTTGTGAAATTGAGCTGGGTGCTCGGGCAGACGAAAGAGAGGAAGAAGGTTGAGCAGATGATGTACGCGAATTATGCGGGCGAGCTGGGCGAAAGGAGCTCAACCGAGGGATTTGAGGAGCTGTAATCTTACTTCTTTAGGCATCGGAATAAAAATGAAACATCTGATTCAACGCGCGGTTGCTTGGCCACGGAATTGTCCTGGCTTTTTATCTTTTGGGCAAACTCCGTTGTCCTGAAATCGTAGAACGCGTTACTGTGAAGCTGCCTTTGGATTATTAATTCTGCAAACGTCTTGGCATGCTCCGGTGATACGAGGTTTAGCGCGTGCAGGGTTTCATATTGTATGCGCCTCCTGCAGTAGGAGCCGAATGCAAGCGACTTGAGTAATTTCAAATCTTTACTGGTTTGCTTCACAAGGAATGCCGCAACGTTTTGCTCATAGGTTGACGGCGCCTTTGTGGAATACATGCCCAGATATTTTGAAATCGTGTTGCGCGAGTTGTATTTGTATATATCTTCTATAAAGAATGAGAGCCATGTTTTTGGAAGGCCGTTGCCGCACCTGAAATAAAGCTCATAGTAGGCTTCAAGCGTCTTGTGCAGGTAAAGGAGCTGGGCTGGCTTTAGTCCATCATGCTTTGCGCGCATTATCTCCACGAAAAATGCGATTTTATCTGAGGGCCCGTTGTTGGAGGAGAGGATATGCAGTATGTCGGTTTTCCTGAGAGTGCCAAATGCTTCCACACCCACCTTTTTTCCAAGCTCTATATTTCCTGTTGAGAGCGCAAGCCTGAGGAGCACATCAAACTGGCTTGACGGCTTGCCTGGCAGGGATTTCATCTCAAAGGCGGCTTTTTCCACATCTCCGCTTTCAAACGCCCTTAGGAACGGCGATTTCTTGCCCTTGAGCATCAAAATCCCCGAAATAATCGGCAGTGAAGTGATTTTTCCCGTATCCTTATCTCTGAGCATCATAAGTCCTGTTGGGCAAAAAAAGAAATTTAAACGTTGTGATTAGATTAGTCGCCCTTGAGCGCGACGATTGCCGATGCCGCATCGCCCTCTTTCTTGAGCGCCTTTATGGCGTTTTCACGGGAGACTTTTGCGCCTTCCATTACGAGCGTTATGTCCTCCTCATTGATTGCGGACTCCTCGTGCGCCGTGCCGCTTATATTGTAATTCATCTCGCCTTTAACGTTCATCTCCATAATCTGGGGATTTTCAACGATTATGTTTGAGTCTCCACACTCTATAATCACTCGTTTTGCGTCGACCATCCTGCTTTTTATGCCCATCTGCTTGAGCATCTGCTGCATTTGCCTCGGGTCTGTTGGGAACATGGGAAAATTTGGGAGGTCAAAAATATAATTATATAGTTTGCGCCTGGAATAGACACAATGGCGGAAACGCTGATGATTATTGCAGAAAAGCCCAAAGTGGCAGAAAAGATAGCGCATTTTTTGGGAGGAAACGTCAAAAGAAAGGGCGAATATAAGATTCCCTATTACGAATTGGAGCGGGACGGGAAGACTATTTACGTTGTGTGCGCCGTTGGGCACCTGTTCTCGCTCAAGGAGAAGGCAAAAAAAAGGCAGGTGCCTGAGTTTGACATTGAGTGGGTGCCCGCATACAAGTCATCTGACTTTTCATCCTACACAAAGGATTACATTAACGTGATTGAGAAGGTGGCGAAGAAAGCCAATGTGTTTGTCTCTGCGTGCGACTATGATGTGGAGGGCTCGCTCATCGGGTTCAACGCCATCAGGTTCGGCGCAAAGAGTGAGAAAGGAAAGAGGATGAAGTTCTCGGCGCTCACCGAGGAAGACATTGTCAGCGCCTATGAGAACATGGAGGAGCTGGACTACAACAACGCCTATGCTGGCGAGACCAGGCACATTCTTGACTGGTACTGGGGAATCAACCTCAGCAGGGTGCTCATGGGCGCAATCAGGAACGCCGGCATGTACAAGGTGCTCAGCATCGGCAGGGTGCAGGGGCCGACGCTCGACGTTTTGGTGAAGAGGGAGAGGGAGATTTCAAGTTTCAAGCCGGAGCCCTACTGGGAGGTTTCGGTCTCAAAGGACGCCGTAAGGTATCTGCACGAGAAGGACAAGTTCTGGGAGGAAAAAGAGGCGGATGCGGCATACAAGAACACCAGCAAGGACGGAAAAGTTGAGGATGTGACAAAGAAGGAGTTCAAGGTCGGGCCTCCCGCGCCGTTTGATTTGACCTCTTTGCAGATTGAGGCGTACCGCGCGTATAAGATGTCGCCCAAGGAGGTGATGCAGTACTCGCAGAACCTCTACGAAAATTCCTACATCAGCTACCCGAGGACGAGCTCGCAGAAATTGCCTGCGACCCTGAATTTGAAGGGAATAATCGGCAAGATGGCGAAGATTGACGATTATGCAAAGGATGCGAAGCTGCTCCTTGATAATAATATGACCAAGCCGCACGAGGGCGAGAAGAGCGATCCCGCACATCCTGCCATGCATCCCACGGGAATATATGGGAAGATGGGCGAGCAGGAGAAAAAGCTCTATGACCTGATTGCAAGGAGATTCCTCGCCTGTTTCGGCGAGTGGGCAACCAAGGAGAGCACCACCGTTGTGCTCAAAATGGGCGGCGAGAAGTACAGGGCGCTGGGCGTGGTAACGAAGAAGGCTGGCTGGATAGCGCTCTACGGCAGATATTATTCCGCGGATGAGGAGAAGCTCCCGAACCTTAACAAGGGCGATAGGTTCGTTGCGGATGCGCTTGCCAAGGATAGGAAGGAGACCAAGCCGCCCGCAAGATACAATTCCACGTCGCTGGTGAAGATACTGGAGAAAAAGAGTTTGGGAACCAAGGCAACCAGGGCCACGATTATCGACACGCTGTTCAAGAGGGATTACGTAAGGGAGAAGAGCATCGAGGTCACGAGTTTGGGAATAACGGTGCATGACACGCTGATGAAATATTCGCCCGAGATCATGGATGAGCTGCTCACCGAGGAGTTCGAGCAAAAGGTCGAGAAGATACAGGAGGGCAAGGAGAAGGAGGAGAAGGTCCTCGCCGAGGCAAGAGATGTGCTGAAGAAAATTATTGAAGGGTTCATGAAGAACGAGGATAAGATAGGCAAGGAGTTGCTCACCGCGTTCAAGCAGAGCGAGAGGGGCAGGATGCTCATAATGCCCTGCGAGAAGTGCGGAAAGGAGCTGGTTGTGAAGAATACGCGGGACAAGAGGATATTCATAGGATGCACGGGCTGGCCAAACTGCAAGAACGCCTACCCCATACCCTACGGCGTGTACAAGGTCACGTTTGTGAAGAAGTGCGAACAGTGCCCAGGGCCGGTCATCAAATACGTGATAAAGAAGAGGACTGTTACAAGATGCGCAAACCCGAAATGCCCGAGCATCTCGGCGCCCGTGGCTGCTGCGGAAATTAAGGACGGTAAAGAGAGCGAATCCTAAGACGGAGTCCCCATGGATTCCATTATTTTTTCCTTGTGGGGAGAGATTGCGTGATCTTTCCTTGGGTCAGTAAGCATGGCTATTGCCGAATTGTCGTTTGCGAAGAGGCCTATCTCCATCACTTTCGCGTTGACGTTCATCTTCACTATGAAGTAGTGGAATTCTGGGAGGAGCATCTTGGGGAGCTTTTTTGCGATCCTGAGCTCTCTCGGCGTGAGCAGGCCCTGCCTTGTTATCATGCGCTGGTAGTCCGTTATGAAAAGCTCGGAAAATACCGAGCGCGCAA
Source organism: uncultured Microcaldota archaeon (assembly GCA_903832205.1). Lineage (GTDB taxonomy): Archaea > Micrarchaeota > Micrarchaeia > CAILAH01 > CAILAH01 > CAILAH01. Next base: position 3,926 of record CAILAH010000037.1, read on the forward strand.
TGTGCATGTACTCATCGAAAAGCCTCGAGTCGTATATGAATGCGCCTTTTCGTTTCAGGACACCCATCACAGCGACTGGTTGGTCTTTGTCAAACATCCATACCTCGCCATTCTTCACGTCGATTCTCTTGCCGCTGGAAACAAGCGTGAGGTCAAAATTGAGCCTGCTTATGAAGTTGGCGAGCTTGTTGCTGGCGCCGTTGCGCTTCAGCTTGCGGACCAGGTAATAGTGCGGTGAATGGTCGTCTTTCATTTGATGGAATTCCTTGGCGCGCAATGCCGATTTGCCGGCATCCTCTTCGATGCGCCTCACGGATTTATGACGCTGCATGATTCGCTTGGGTTTAGATACTAATAAATAGTTTTCCAATTTGAATGATACGATAAGTTCCAACCAGCCTTCAGAAAGTTTATTCTTCTGTTGGAAGGAGTTGGGCCTTATGCGGTTGTAGTCTAGCCTGGTAGGACATGGCCTTGCCAAGAGCTTTTTCTTTCCGAAAAAACTCGGAAAAAGAAAATTCTACGCAAGGAGGCTAAAACCCGGGTTCAAAGCACCTCTTTTGGGATGCCTAAAGAGCTGCACCAGAAAGGTGATGAAAATCCCGGCGACCGCATACTTTTTTTCTAAAATTTAATCGCTAATGAGGGGGAGGTGTAGACCACACGACATGCATTCGGCAGTGAGCCGAATGATGCATCATCTTCGCACGGCGAAGATGCATGGGAGGGGGACGCTTCCGCACTTTTGCCTGAGGGCAAAAGGCGGCATTGTCTGCCAAAGCAGACATGTGCCCCCTCATCAGTGACGGCGACCGCATACTTTTTTTCTAAAATTTCTTCCTGTAGCCCCTCATGAAAAGTGAGTTTGTCACCACTGAGACGGAGCTGAATGCCATTGCCGCTCCGGCAACTACTGGGCTGAGTAGGAAGCCTGTGAACGGGAAGAGAATGCCCATTGCAATTGGGATGCTGATGGTGTTGTAGGAGAATGCCCAGAAGAGGTTCTGCTTTATTTTTGCAAGCGTATATCTGCTCAGGTTTATTGCCGCGACCAAATCGTTGAGATTGCTCTTCACGAGGACCACGCTGCCGCTTTCGATTGCAACATCAGTTCCTGCGCCTATTGCGATACCAATGTCTGCCTGTGCAAGTGCGGGGGCGTCGTTGATGCCGTCGCCAACGAATGCGACTTTCTTTCCCTGCGCCTGAATTTTCTTCACTTCGTTTGCCTTGTCTTCCGGGAGCACATGGGCGAGGACGCGGTCGATGCCCACCTGCTTTGCGATTGCATTTGCGGTGCGCTCATTGTCGCCCGTTATCATTACTGTCTCATAGCCCATTTGCCTTAGGTGAGAAATTGCAGATGCGGACGATTCTTTTACTGTGTCTGCGATTGCAATGAGGCCGAGGAAGGTTTTGCCTGAAGAGACAAGGACGGTTGTCTTGCCCTGGTGCTCGAGCGAATGCATCTGCTCAAGCGCTTCATTTGGCATTTTAATCTTCTCCCTGAGCAGGAGCGCCTTGTTGCCGACGAGAATGCGCTTGCCTGAAACAGTTGCGGAAATGCCGTGGCCGGGAATTGCCTTGAATGAAGCGGGTTTATGCAGTGGCAGATGATGTGCCTTGTTGACGATTGCCTGGCCCAGGAAATGCTCGGAGCTTTTTTCTGCAGAAGCAGCGAGCTGGAGAAGTGATTTCTCGCTTCCTGAGTAGGCGATTATGTCCGTGACTGTTGGTTCGCCTTTGGTTAATGTGCCTGTCTTGTCGAATATAATTGTGTTTGCCTTGTGGAGCTGCTCGAGCGCCGCCGCATCTTTGAAGAGGATGCCGAATTCCGCGCCCTTGCCGGTGCCGAGCATTATCGCCGTGGGGGTTGCGAGCCCCATGGCACAGGGGCAGGCAATGATGAGTGTCGAGACTAGAATTGTAAGAGAAAAGAGGAATGGCTGCTGCGCGATGAAGAACCAGTAGGAGAATGCGAGAAGCGAAAGGGTAATTACGGCCTGCACGAAATAGCCGGAGACAGTATCCGCGAGGCGCTGGATTGGCGCCTTGCTTCCCTGCGCCTCCTCAACGAGACGGATTATCTGCGCGAGCATTGTGTCACTGCCCACGCGAGTTGTCCTGAACCTGAAAGAGCCAATCTTGTTTATGGTTGCGCCGATTACGTGTGCGCCTTTCTTCTTGTGCACCGGAACGCTCTCACCCGTAATCATGCTTTCATCAACAGTGCTTTCGCCTTCTGTTACCGTCCCGTCCACGGGGATTTTCTCACCCGGGCGGACGATTATGATGTCGCCAACAATAACGTCATTAATGGGGACCTGCATTTCCTTTCCGCCGCGCACAACAAGCGCGGTCTTTGGCTGAAGGCCTATGAGGCGCCTTATTGCCTCTGAGGTTTTTCCTTTTGCGACCGCCTCCAAATATTTGCCCAGAAGGATAAACGTGAGCAGGAGCGTTGCTGTTTCGTAATAGAGCATTCCGGGAATTACTGCAAAACTCACGAGAAGGCTGTAAACATAGGCGGTGCCAACGCCCAGGGCCACGAGCGAGTCCATGCCCGGCATCATGCGTACCAGGCCACGGATTCCCTTTATGAACACCACGCGGTTTACGTAAAGTATGGGTGTTGCGAGAATGAACTGGACTACTGCCATGTTATTTACAAGAAAGTCGGGATAGGCAATCGGCAATGCGAGCATCTCCGGAAGTGAAAGGAGCAAAATTGGAATTGTCAGTAAGGCGGAGAAGATGAGGCGTGAGCGAAGGCCGGTGATTTCTCTTTCGCGCGCTTCCTTTTCCCTGTCTGCGGCTTCGGGTTGGACTGAGGGCTTTCCTTTTTCATCAAGCTGTGTGAAATCCACGCCGTAGCCTATTGATTCTATCGCATTCTTGAGCTGCGGAAGTCCTGCGGTGGAATCATCAAACTCAACCGTAGCAGAATTGCCTGCCAGATTTACGTTTGCGGACTTGACGCCGTTTACCTTCTTAAGGCTGCGCTCAATGTTAAGCGCGCAGGAGGCGCAATCCATTCCTGAAACTGGAAATCTTATTTTTTTCATTTGATCATTCACCTATTTTGCAAGCTCTGCATCGATGGCCTGCTGGAACACTTCAAACGGTTGGGCGCCAACCAACTTCTGCCCATTGATAAAGAATGAGGGGGTCGCGGAAATGCCGCGTGCCTTTCCTTCCGTAATATCATTTTCAACTATTGTGCGCATCTTGCCCGAGTCAAGGCACTGGTTGAATGCGATGGAATCAAGACCAAGGGAGGGCGCGTGCGATTTTAGGCTCGCAACTGAGAGCGAATCCTGGTTTTCAAACATCCAGTTGTGCATCTCCCAGAATTTTCCCTGTTCAGCCGCGCAGAGCGCCGCCTCTGCCGCTTTCTCCGAATCCTTGTGCATGGGGAGTGGAAACTGCCTGTAAATTATCTTGGCCTTTCCGGTACTTACATATGCGTCCTCGACCTGCTTCAGGGAATTGGCATAGAAATAGCCGCACGCAGGGCATTCGAAATCACTGAACTCCTCAATTACTACGGGCGCGTTTGGGGCGCCTTTGACATTATAGCCTTCCTGCAATGTGATAGGAACCGATGCGCCGCTAAAGTATGTGTTGTAGATAACTGCAATGAGTACCAGGGCGATTACTGCGCCCGCGATCAAGCGATTGTCCATGTTTGCACCATATTGTATTCTGCAGAAAGTATTATTTGCCATCTGCCGCCATTTGCATTCACTCGACTATCAGGTTGCCCCTGAACATATACATGCTGCAGTGGTAGGCGAACGTACCTGCCTCGGTCGGTGTGAATTCCGCAATGGCCTCCTGGCCGTTCTTTGAGATGAGCTGCACATTGAAGCCGTCAAGTATCATGTATGCGCCGCATCCTGCGCCGCTCTCTGCATTGAAATGGAGCCTCACAAGCTCGCCCTTCTTTACGCGCACCTCTGGCTTGTCGTACTGGCCGTTGCTGAGCGCGGTTATGTATATTTCCTGTGCGGGATTTGTTGTTACGGGGCTGGCTGTGGTCTGAACACTTGAGGGGACGCTGCAACTTCCGCCGCTTCCGCCGCCACAGCCGCAACCGCCGCTGCTGCCTGTGGACGTTTTGGCACCACAGCTTCCCGAGCTGCTGCCGCCACAGCTCCCGCTGCAGCTTCCTGAGCTAAGGCTGCACGTGCCCCCGGAAAGAGAGGCGGAGCCGCCGGCGGTGGGGGATGATGTGCCGGCTAAGCTGCCGCCATTATTTCCGCTCTGGCTGCCTATTGCCTGCTCACCCACTACTGTCGCTTTGAAGTTTTGGAAAACCTCAAGGGCGAGTATTTGCTCTTTTGTGATTTTGGACGTGTCGTACACAACCTTGAAATAATTGGGTTGTGTGAAAGTGATGTTCATTATGCCTGGAAGCGTCTGTATCTCATGGGATACTAAAGGCGCGTGGCCGGGACAGGGGATTGCCACCTTCAGGTCGATGGAGGCCAATGCGCCGGTGTTGCCCACAAATGCAGCAGTGTTTGCCGGCTGTGAAATGGTGACATTGGCGAGCAGCGGGAATATCACCATGAACAGCAGCAGATTAATCCCTACGGTAGAGCCGTACATGGTCGCGATGTATTTCCATTTTCTTTTTGCGCCTGCAATTGAAAGCAGGCCGTTGTTCTTTAGATAGAGCGCGATTGAAAGCGTTGCAAAGCCGATTGAGAGGGCTATGAGTATGTGGAAGAAGTACGGGTTCATCATTAGCGGCCTGAAGAACTGCATCAGTACGGTTACCCCTAGTACCGAGCCTATGATGAATGCGATGCACCCCAGGTGCGGGATAAGGCCGTAGAGGATACCCTGAAAGAGGGTATCCTTATTGCTTGCGTCCCCGCCTTTCTCTTGTTTGCCTGCCATGCTGCCTTTTTCACCTTTGCCTTTCACGCCGGGCTTTCCGTCAACGGAATAGCCCAGCGAAAGTATTTCGGATTTTATTGCATCGAGGCTTGTCTTGCTTGGGTCATATGTGACCGTTGCATGCTCGGATGCAAGGTCGACATGAACTTCCGCAACACCGCCCAGGTCTTTAAGGCCGGATTCGATGAGTTGCACGCAGCTTTTGCAGTGCATCCCCTTGATGGGGATTGTTTCTTTGGTCAGATTTGGATTGCTCATGCACGTTCTTAACCTGAAACAGTATATTACCCCTTGTTTCGGAAAACTGAAACAGCATATATTAGTTGGTGAAACTAGTTTCAAAAGGGTGAAATCCGAAGAAAATTAGTGCCCAATGAGGGCGTTGCCAAATTGGCTAATGCTTCAGAAGGACGATATTCGTCATGCCCCTTCTTTGCCTTTCAATAAGGCCCTTGCCATCCAGCTTGTCCAATAGGCGGGTGACCTGGACTTTTGTGAGCCCGCTTTTCTGCACCAGGTCCGACTGTAATATTGAGCCCTTGGAGTCAATGATGATTGAGAATATGCGCGCCTCCTCTTCGGGAAGAGATTTGAGCTTGTCTGCCGGTGACGGGGCAAGAACGGTGGTTACTGCCTTTTCGGCGGCTTTCACTGCTTCCTTGTGCGAATCGCCGAAGAAAACCAGGTAGAGGCCCAAAAGGAGTATGAGTGCCATAATTGCAAGCCCCACGTTGGTCTGGAAGTCAATCGTGCCCCACATCGGGCAGGAGGGGCCGTGCGAACAGGACTGGTTGACTATCTCAGATAGTGCGGTGTTGAACGAGTATATCACAACACCAATCATGAGCGCGATTGCGATAATGAGAATACCAACTGTACGGTTATCCATAGTCCATTATGGGAAGAGGTATTTTTATTCCTTTTTATTTGCTTTGACAAAAAGGGAGCACCAGCATTCGCCTTTCTCGCGCCAGGTCCTCTGCGCCTGGAAATTGCAGGGGCAGATCAGCTTGAGATCCAGGAATCGCTCGCCCGTTGTGATGCGGCAGGGGCAGTATTTGAGCCCGTGGTTCTTTTCGTTTGAGAGGACGCCTTTTGCGAGAAGGCGGACGCGCGGCGTGTCGGGATTGAGCACGAAGCGATTTTCAGGCAGTGTGTGAACCTGCAGTTTAACAAAATTAGACCAGATGCGCAGCTGCGTGTCAATCTCCTGTTCGGTTACCTCTTCTTCACCCAAACCAATACACCTTGTGTTTTGCGGTACGGTATTCTCTTGTTGCCTCATCCTATAATTTTTGCTTTTTGCTGTGCACTTCACTTTTTCTTATTGCCCCTTCATCCATAGCCTACTTCTTGCTGGACTGGATCCATTTCTTAAACTCATCAAAGGGTTTTTCACCGCACAGCGCACTGCGCCTTTCCTCGTCGATAAAAAGGGGGACGCCGAGCGCTCCTTCGCAGGCCTCAAACGCAACCTTCCTGAACGAGCGCATGCGGTCGGCATTCTTCTCATCGTGCCATACCTCGAACCGTTCAAACTTGATTATTCCTTCTTTCTCCAGAAGGTCTGCCATGGGAATCATTACCTTGCAATGAGGGCATTCCTTCCCATAAAAGAAAATGATTTTTTTCAAAGCCATATGACCACATCTTCAGGCCCGGTAATCGTACGGGCCATTTACATCCCGATAAGGTTGCGGAACTCCTTCTCGCTTATCTCAACGTAGGCGTCCGGTGTGGCGCAGGTGGGGCAAATGTCCGGAGGAGCCTTTGAGAGGCTAAGGTCGTTGCATACGTTGCATCTCCAGGGCTTTTTTCCCTTGAGGCCCTTTAGCGCCTTTTCTACCGCCGCCTTATCTGAGGGAGAAAACCCTGCAGGAGCGGCCATACCGAAATGTATGTCTCCAGCTGCGTTTGCAAATATGGTTTTTCCTGGCATTATCACACCTCTATCTTTTGCAGCAAGTTGTGTGTGTAGCATTGAATGCCGATTGCCGCACGTTTTTCTTTGCTTTTTTCTCTTGTATTATCTTTTTCTCTTTTTCTTTGATGCCTTCTTCTTTGTGGATTTCTTTGCGGGGGCCTTGGCGGATTTTTTCTCAACTGTCGAGACGCCAAAGAGCTTGTATATCAGGCAGAACCCGGTCAATCCGGTCACAAAGAATATGGCGCCGATTACAACCGAGATTATGCCGAGCAGGGTCATCCAGCCAAAGTAAACGCCCGCAGCCAAAAACGTTATGCCAATGGCGATGCGTGCAATCCTATCTGTCATTCCTTCATTAGTTTCAAACATATGGTCACCTAGATAGCATATCTGAAGCAAGAAATATAAAAGAAATATAAATCACGGAAGGATTGGAGGAAGGTGTACGAAGCCGAACGCATAGAGCAGGAGCATTATGATTGGCTGGTGGAGCAGATAGATGGCGAGCGAATGCTGGCCGAGGAATGAGACAAAGGAGTTTGAAAGGGTGGAAAATAGTTTGGGGAGCGAAAACTGCCTTTTTCCATTTGCATAGAAGGCTGTTCCAAATTCCATGCCGATCAGGAAGACGCCGAACCAGGGGAGCAGCGGGACGTAATCAAGGGAATACATTGCGGATGGCGTGAAGCCGAGCCAGAGCAGCCAGGGAAAATCAAAGCGCTGGGTGGAGAGCGCAATGCCAAAAACGATGAGCAGAACGCCGAGCGTGAAGAAATTTACCTTAACATAGCGCAGGAAGAAGTAGCCGAGGATTATTGAGAGGCCGATGAGATGAAGGATGCCGAAGAGGATTGCGCCCTGCCCGACCAAGAGCCAGGTAACTAAGGTTATGAAGAGGCCCACACTGAAGATGAAGAGGCCGCGGAAGAAGAACTTGCGGAATGTCGGGTCGGTTGTGTGATTGTAACTCAGGGTGAGCGAGATGCCTGCTATGAGAACGAAGAGGGATGCGGTAAAACGGGAGAGAAGAAGCCAGAGGCCCGAGTTGGTGCTAAACGAAAGGAAGCCGAACACGCCGATATCATAAAAGATGTGGTAGAAGGCCATTAGGAGTATTGCGATGCCGCGGAGAAAATCGATTTCAGCAAACCGGTTTGATGCCATAACAACGGACCTCATTTTATGCAGATGGGACGGCATGCAATTGCCGGCATACGCCTGTTCATCTGCGCATCTTAAGCATTATGTAAATTACCGCTGCCGCCATTGCGGCAAGGACTAAAATTACGGCCCAGAGATACCAGCAGAGGCCAAGGAAAGACGGGCACGTGCCAGAGGAACTATTGCCGTTCTTTTGTGAAACATTGATTTCACCCTGTGTAGTATTTTGCGTGGGCTGGATGGGCGCACTTTCATTCGTTTTCTCTTCAGGGGGCTGAGGGGGCGGCTGTGCGGGCGAAGGAGTCCCCGGCTTTTCTGATGGCGCGGACGGCTGTTCTGTGGGCGGCTGCTCCCCTGCAGGCTTAATGGCGCAAGTTGAAAGTGAAATTGTCTTTACGATCGTGTCATAGTTCTGCTTGCTTGCCGTGATTTCATAGGTGCCGTTATCGGTGATTGGAATTAGTGCCATGCCGGATTCGTCTGTGTATGCGTTGCCGACCACCACATAGCCGCTATCATCAATGTACCTGAGGCGCACCCTTATGCCGTCTTTCGGCCTGCCGCTGCCCGCTTCAAGCACGGTCATCGTAAGCAGGTTGTCCGGACAGATGAGCTCCCATGTGAGGTTGCCGCGGTCGTTGCTGCTGCTGCCAGAAGTGGGCGGTGACGGGGGCGGAGGCGCAGTGCCAATCGCGTAGGAGGAGAAATTGGTCACGGTAAAGCTGAGCGTGTGCGCAATCGGGTCGTATGTCCTGTTAAGGCAACGGGAAGCGTTGCATTCATTGCCACTTACGACAATGTCGGTGCTTAGCATGGTGAAGTCCGGGTAGTAATATATCGGGTAGTCGCTGTAAACGTTTTGGAAGGTTATGGTGACATTCCTGCCTTCCAGAAATGTGTAGTTGGTGGTGTTGAATGCGATGGTGCTGCCGTCCATGTATTGCTGTTCTGGGGAAAGCACGATGGGGCCGGACGCAGTCGTGTTCAGGCCGTATATCATAATTTGCACTTCGGGCTGCTGCAGCAGGATGTTGAAATCCTCCAGGTTCGTGAAAGCGACCGAGGAGTTCAGCATTGTGAGCCTAATGCCGTGCATGCTGTTGTTGAATGTGACATTGTCAAACACCATCAGGCCCACGTTTGCCACGGTCACCGGGCAGTCTATGGATGTGCTCGAATGGCCGATGGTCATGTTCGGCGCGCCGTCAATGCCGAATGATGTGTTCTCCGCGCAGCCCAGAGGCAGGCCGCTTAGGAGGGGAATTGAATAGGATGACATCTCGGGTGCCCAGCGCGTCATGTTTATCACGAGGCTGCCGCGGGAGAGGTATGCAATGTCAACATTGGCGTTCTCGAAATCCGCGAACGGCATGAGCGGCGAGTTCGTAATCGTCGAGTTTATTATGTCGCCGCTTATGAAGAAGCCTGCCTTCACATCCGAGTTCTCAACCCTGCCGCAGGGCCTGTCGCCGATGGGGAAGCTTATGCCGCCCATGCCTGCATCCTCAAGCACCTTCGTCAGGTTCCTCGAATTGTAGATAAATACCGTGAGATTGGAGTTGCTTATGTTCGCGCAGTCGATGTCAGACATCATGATGTTTGAATTCTGCACATTGCTGCGGCCTATGCCTGTCTGGTACCGCACCTCCGAATTCGTTATGTTGGATTCGTATGCCTGCCATGAGAAGGGCTTGGCTGGGTCAAGGTTGACGTTGGGTTGGCCGCCCGTGTAGCCGATGAGGCTCCTGTAGCTGACGTTGACGATCCTCACCGACATCGTGCCCGGCGCGCTTGAGCTTATGTTTATGTCATAGGGCACGTTCCACCTGTCAGAGCAGTTGCACACGATTACATCCGTATCCGCAAAGCCGGATGGGACATCGTACCAGAGATTGCCAGAGACGAGCACGCTGGCGAATACATCTATTTTTACGCGGTCGACCGATGCGTTGCCTCCGGTGAACATGTCCGTTGCCCAATCGGGCGTGAACGTGAGGAATGCCGTCTGGTTCAGGGGCGGGCAGGAGGCCGCAAATGCTCCGTCAACATAGTAGTCAAAGCTGGAGTTGGATGAGACCATGCCGATTGTGTGGACGTCGCCCGGGATGGGGCCGGTGCCCAGGATGGAGCCGTCGGGGCACATAATGGTGCCCTCGCTGCCGTTCAGTATGAAGCCGCCCCTTATGCGCGAATAAAATGACGCGTTATCCGTTGGGAGGATTGTTTCATTGAGCAGCACGAGTGCCGCTGATTTTTCGGTTGCGTTGATTTCGCTGAGGTTGAGCGTGATTGAGATGTTGTAGCCGGCATCAACCACCGAGATGCTCATCGTGCTATAGTTGCTCAGGTTGTATGCGCTCAGGTTTGCGCCGCTCAGGTTTGACACCAGGTCCTGCGAGCTGAATATGGGCATCAATGCGTATGTGATTATCGCGCTGCCGCCAGACTGCGAATGCGAGTAGAAGTCCAGCTTGCTCTGCGTGCTGTTGACTACATAATCGGCGCGGGAGCCGTTGACGGCCAGGGGCAGCCAGCGCGTAAGGTTCAGGGGCGCGCTGAAATCATCGAACAGCGACTCATTTACTGCCCAGGGGCCGCTGTTGTTGTAATAGGTGGTTATGTTGGCCCATTCAGTGGAGACGTTGCCCGAAAGCGCATTAATCACCGGGTCTGAAGAGAGCATAACATAGCGGGGGCCGTTGGTTGCATTATTGCATGTGGCCACAAGCGCGCCGTCAAAATAGAACTGCTGGGTGCTGTTGGTGAAATTCAGCGCATAGGCGTGCCAGCCTGCTGTTGCCGGCCCCGTTGCAACCGGGCCGATGCTTGCGTCCGGGCACATCACCACCCAGCTGTCGTTGCCGAAAATGATGCCTCCCCTGGAGGCGGCCAATAGCTGCGCATCTGTGCCTGGGGACAGCATTGAATCCATAAAGAAGAGTGCGCCGGCGCTGTCTGTCATTGTCGTGCCCAATTGGGTGTTTGAAGCGTTAATCGCCGCGTAAATGGAGCTGTTGCCGTCAAGCATTATGCTGTTGTTGTAGTAGGTGATGATGCCGCTCTCGGTGCCGATGGAATACTGGTCATAGGTGCCTGAGGCGGAATTGTCGGTATAGTATGCCTGCTCGGAGCCGGCGTGCGGGAGAATCAGCCAGGCGCTTGTGTTCAGCGCAGGGCCGTTGAAATCGTCGTCAAAGATGGTAAGTGAAAAGTTCGCCGATTGGTTCTCAACCGTGATATTGATTTTCTTTATCTCGGCGCGGTATTTGCCGGCTGCCGGGTAGGCGGGGCAGGGCAAATCGTACACTGCAAGCGTGCTGTTGATTATCCCGATGGGCGGCAATGCGATCGGCAGGCCTGCGAACGTCTCATTGTTGATTGAGAGGTTGATGTATTCGGCCGGGGTGTACACATAGCGGACCGAATCGCCGCTATAGCAGCTATAGCCGATGCCGTGGATTTCCGGGAGGCTGAGGTTTCCTGCGCCCAGGCTTGCGATAAGGGAGGAAGGCACGTTGACGGGGACGAGCATGGTGTACCACACCGCCTCGGAAGTGTTATACATGTGCGGCTCGCGCAGCATCATGGTGTTGGTCGTGTTCAACAGCCCTGCGCCGCCACCGCCTATGAGCCCCACCGCGTCAATTATTATGCCGCTGTCTGTCTGGAAATAGGGGTCAAAGCCGGATGCGTTTGCATCCACCTCCTCGCAGCCCACAAGCGGGCCCGCGTGCATTACTTGGGAATTGTTTGTATAGGGCCAATAGATTGTAATGTCCGAAGGCGCGCCCGCAATGGGGCAGATTTCAAGCGTGAAATTGGTGAACGTGCCGTTCTGCGACCAGTTGCCCACCGTGACATATCTTGATACGTTTATGGAAACGGTCTGGTTCTCAAGCCCGGAGTAGATGAGCAGCTGGGTGTCAAAGCCAGTGTTGAATTTCTCTATCTGCACTATGAACGGTTTTGTAAAAAGGCAGCTGAAAAGAAGGGGAATCATAACGAGCGCGATGAGATGCTCTTCCCTTATTCCAAATGGGTAGCGCGGCTTTTTACCACTACAAGTCATGCATTATCATTACATTCAATATTTATAAAATATATTAGGGGACCCAGAAGAGGCGGGCAAATGGGAATTCTTCAGCAAATGACTGCCACTGCCCCAAAACCACATATTTCAGCAGATAATAATAGGCGATCAGGACGGCGTACACCCAGAGTGCCTTGAATGCCATCCTGGCATAATGCGGCTTTGGGAAAAGCACAAGCAGGAAAGAGAACAGGGTGGCAAGGCAGAGCCCCAGCAAAAGAAAAAATGAGGGGAATGCGCTGGTGAGGAGTGCATAGAGCGAGGCTAAGAATATTACAAACGCGAAAAGGGCAGGGGCGCGCGGGCCAAGCACTGTGGCAAATGTCCTCTCGCCCGTCTTTCGCTCAATATCATAATCCATTATCGTAGTTATTGCGTGGATTGATGAGATGCATAGGGCGCCCAGTATCACATATGGGTGAAGGAAGAGGAGCGAGCCCGAAAGCGAGCACCCGAGCGCAAATGCAACCAGGCCGTAGCCACCGCTTGCAAGCGAATCTATGAGCGGGATATTCTTGAGGCGGATGGGTGGGGCGGAGTAGAAATAGCAGAGCAGGATGCCGAAGAGGGCTATTAGGAAATGCAATAGGTTCATGCTAAGGGCGGCGGTGAACAGGATGGCGGCTGCAAAAATAAAAGCGAGTTTTCCCGCCCACTGCACGTCCTTCTTTTCAAGGCGCATTCCCCACATGCCGCCCTTGCGCGGATTAATCCTGTCACCCGCCAGGTCATGGATGTCGTTCACCGCATATATGAAGAATGAGAGGGGAAATGAGAGAAGCAGGAATTCAATTGTCTCGTAAGGGCCGCGCAGGGTGCCCCCGAGCATGAGCCCAAGAAAATATGCGAATGGCGGGGCGAGCCAGAACAGCGGCCTGCTTATGGAGATTGCCTTTTTCAGTTTTTCAAAAACGCCTTCCATAAGCTCACCCGGGTGCCTGTGGCTGATTTCCGTAATGCGAAATTGTCAGAAGACCTGCGATTATGAATATCCAGTAGGCAAAGAAGCGCTCGAGAAGCATTGCGGAGAGTGCCTTGTCGGATGCGACGCCGAGAAACATGAGTGCCGCCATGCCGCCGCCCTCAAAGAAGATGCCGCCGCCAGGGAGGATTGAGAGCACTGAGAAGAGATAGGCTGCTGCGCTTGCTGAGGCAGTCTCGAAAAATGGCAGGGAGCTGCCAACGTACTGGAGAATTAGCCAGAGGCGCAGGAAAGCCATGCCCCATACGAGTATTGTGAAGAATGAGATGAGTGCGAAGCGCCTCTTGTCGCCGAGCGTTTTCCTGAGCGCTGTGAAATATTCCGCGAAGAACGATGAGACTGACTTGTGCGGGATTAGCCTGGTTGCGGAGATAAAAAATCCTGTGGTTGCGACCGCGAGAAATACGGCGAGGCCCGCAACGAGCACATAGGGGACGAGCGGGTTGAAGAGCGAGGAGAGTGCGCCGAACAGGAGGAACGGCAGGAAGATGACGTCAAAGATGCGCTCGATTGAAACGGCTGAGAGGCATTCGCCTGCCGGGATTTTAGGGTTAGACCTGAAAGCCAACGGGCGGATGCCTTCGCCAGCAAACCTTGAGGGGATGATGAATGAGAGGAAGACGCTTGAGAGATAGGGGAGTGTGAGCGATTTCACTGAGTAGTTGCCGCTTAGTGCATATTTGAAGCGGAAGACCTTTGCGACGAGTTCGATTGAGGTGAGAATTGCCAGTATGATGAATCCGAGGATGCCTATTGAGGCCATTTCATTGAGTGATTTTAGCACATCCAAGCCGAACCACTGGGCAATTGCTATGAAGAGGATGAGGGATAACAGTGAGATTGCGAGGTAAAGCAATTGTTTATGTTCTTTCACTTTCATAATTGGGATTATGACTATTAAAAATACTTCATACTACGGCATTTACGATGCGTGGGGAAAGATGGCCACGCTTAACCTTGACCCGGGCGCAAAAATCCACGGGGAGCAGCTGGTTAGGGAGGACGGAAAGGAGTACAGGGTGTGGGACCCGAGAAGGAGCAAGCTGGGCGCGGCAGTTATGAAAGACCTGCAGACCTGGCCGTTTGAAAAAGGCACGCGCGTGCTTTACCTGGGCGCGGCGGCGGGCGTTACGCCGAGCTTTATTTCGGATATTGTCGGCGAGGAGGGAAGGGTTTATGCGGTGGAATTCTCGCCCGAGTGCATAAAGGAGCTGGTTTTGAGGTGCGAGAACAGGAAAAATATCTGGCCCATACTTGCCGATGCGCGGCTGCCCCAAAAGTACGATTATGTGGGAGAGGTGGACGTGCTGTTTGAGGATGTGGCGCAGCCGGACCAGGACCGCATTCTTGTCATTAATGCAAGATACCTGAAGAAGGGCGGGATTGCGATGATTGCGGTTAAATCGCAGTCCATTGATGTGACGCTCAAGCCGCATGAAGTTTACAAGAAAGTCATTGAGGGACTGAGCGATACGTTTGAGATTCTGGAGAAGATTGAGCTTGACCCCTATGAGAAGCACCACCTATTTATTGTGTGCAGGAAAAAATAGGGACTTCCTACAAAAGAAGGAATGGGTAGGCGCTGGCCACGAGCATATAGAGCAGGATTGAAACGAGCGGGATTGTGAAATTGTCGTCGAATTTTGCGGGCAGCGATTCAACGAGCGAGGTTAACAATGCGAGAACGATGGCCAGCGGGCCTATGAAGAAATAGGAAAGGATTGCCGTGGAGAAGAAGAATGCGAGCGTGCCTTCAACTGTTTTTGAATTGTTCAGTGGGTTGGGAATTTTTCCGCGGCGGCCCACCATGGTTGCGATGCCGTCGCCGATGCCCAGCGCAATCAGGGTTGCCGCAAGGAAGTTTACATTGGGGATGAAGACGAATGCGAGAAGCGCGCCCATGCCGTACCAGAATGCGCCGTAGCCCTGGCGCGCGCCCGCTCTCTCAAAGGCATTGAACAGCAGGCTTGTGAGCGCGGTTTCGTTGCCGCGCAGCCTGTCATGGATCATTAGAAGGAGCGCGAGGAGACCCATGAATATTACGAACTCAAGATAAACCGGGCCCGTTGATGGATAGAGGGCGGCGGAGGCATAGAGTGCGATTACAAGAAAGACGCCCACCAGGATGTGGAGCAGCTGGCGCCTGAATTCAAGCTTGGCGGCCTGGGCGGTGGCGCGGATTGCGAGGGTTCCCTTTGAAAACAGGCGGTCGATTATGTCATAGGAGAAGAAGCCTATCACAAAGCCCGCAAGAATGTCGTTCAGGAAATGAACGCCAAGATTGATGCGCAGAAAGCCGATGGCGAGCGCAAGCACGAAGAATAGCGGGAATGCCGCCGTGCCAACAAACGGTGCAAGCACCACTGCGGCTATCGCCTCATGCCCGCTTGGGAATGAGAAATCCGGGGAGATGGGGCAGTCCACTTTTATGTAGCTTGGGTCGAGCATGCAGGGCCTGGGCATCTGGATGCCGTACTTTAGCGCAAATGTGATCAGCAGCGCGATAAGTATTGCCACCAGTGTTTTGACGAACTTTTTCTGCATCCGCAGCGTGTTTGCAAACAGGATAAGCGCCAATATGTAAATGATGGGGGCGTAGGAGTCTATGAATGATGCAACGAGCGTGAGTGAGGTGTTGTTGATTGAGAATATGAACCTTGTCACTGCGTCGAATGCCGGCTGCATGGAAATAATGCACCCTATAAGTATTAAAAACTTTGACTATCTGAACGTTAGGAAACCGATGAGGTGGGAGCTATGATGTTCGCTGATGACGATTCTGACGAAGACGATGAAGACTTGGATGAGGACGAAGAGGAAGAGGACTGGGACGAGGACGAAGAAGACTGGGAAGACGAAGAAGAAGAGGAAGAAGAGGAAGAGGGAGAGGAGTAATCCCGGTTTCGCGTTTCATCCTGATTTCTAATTTTATAAATATATTTTTCGTTTCATTTGCGATTATTTTTCCCGCTTCAGCTGCTTCACCTGTTTCGATATGTCTTCCTGTGCCTTGGAATTGTTTTCGCGCATCTTGAGGAGGATGAATGAGATAGCTATCACCGCGATGCCTGCAATGATGAGCGTGTAATCGTTTGGCGAGGATTGGGGCGTGCCAGACAGGCTTGCAAGCGCTATAACTGCAGAGTCTTTTGCGCTTGAGTAGCTGCCCTCCTTATACATTGATTCGATATCGTAGAGCTTGTTCGTAAGTGCGTCCTTGAGGCGCTGGTCGGAAAGGGCAGAGAGCGCGTTCCTCAGGTCACCGATTGCGGAATTGGCGGCCGTGCGCTCGGAAGCGACGTAGGCGTTGATGCTCGAAATGGTTGAGTTCATTTTTTCGATTGCGGAGGCATACTCGCCGGGGGTTGTTGGATTGAGGGAAAGGAGCGATTGCGAGTAGGAGACCATCTCCTGCGGGCATTTTGTAGAGCAGGCCTTTGTGAGCTGTGCCGCGGACGACTTGAGCGCTGTGAGCTGTGCCTTGTATTTTTCCTTAAGCCCGGATTCCCAGTCGCCCGAATCTTTCTCTGCGAGTTTGGTTTTGCCGTCAAGCGATGAGATAATTACATAGGCGCTGTCGAATTGCGCGAAGAGCGCCGCGTCCGGCGTAATTGCGCCGGTTGCGTTGTTTAGGGTGCTTTCCACCTGTGCGATTTCTGCAGGAAGGGAAGTTGCATATCCCTTGTCAATCAGGTAGAGCCATCTCTGCTTGAGCGAGTTGAGCTTTGTGCCTATTTCGGATGCCTGCGAGTAGGCGAGCGCGTTTAGGCCGAGCAGCTCTTCGTTTGCCTTCCGCAGCTGAACGAGCTTCTTGTCGTTTGTCGATTCAGACTGGGATGCGGCGTAGTAGGATTTTATTTTTGAGAGTGATTTCTGCACGTCGCTGTTCCTGACCGTTGAGAGGCCCGCGATTGCGGTGGAGATTTCAGCGTCCAGCCGCAACACTTCGCTTAACGACATGGCCGATTGTGTTGCCAGCTGGTTTGCATCGGCAAGCTTTGCCTTGGCATCATCGACCGCCTTGAGCGCATCCTCATAGTTGCCTGAATCAAGAGCGCCCTGTGCCCTGGAAAGCGAGGCACTCACATCGCCATTTGAGTAGGAGGTGCTGTCATTTGCAACCGCATCAATCTCGTTTTGTATTGCATCTTTGTTTAGCGGTGCGCTTGCATGGATATCAAGCGTGCACCTTGATTTTGCAAGGAGCGCCCTGAGGGTTACGGTTATGCGCGTGGCGGTTGGGAGCAGGGTGTGGTCCTGCGCGGAAATGGCGCAATCCGGCGAGGAAATGGTCAGTGAAGATGGCGAGAGCACCGGGAGGTCGTAAGAGAGCTGTGCGTTTTCAATGTCGAACGGCACCGCGCTTGCCACATTAAGCCTTATGCTCGTGGATGTGCCGGAGCGGGAGGCGTCGCTTGCGGAGACGATTATCGGGTCGTCAATCAAATAGACTGACGTGAGCCTGTGGCTGCCGGGCGCGATCTCCCTGCTTATTTTTGCATCATAATTGAAGCTGCCCGCATATTCGCCGTCATAATAGAGCGAGTAGGCGTAATTGTAATAGGAAGGGATTTGCAGAGAGGGCGCGCCCGTGGATGCAATCTGCCTCTCAACTGTAACCTTGAGCCGGGTTGGTGAGGCCAGCACCGCATCCTCTTTTACGGAAATTGTGCGCACAAGTGTCTGCGAGTCCTCAAACGTTATCGAGTAGAGATGGCCGGGCGTGTATTTGGGAATCATTAGGCTGAGCTTTCCCGAGCTGTAGCTGTACATGGACCAGTCCGGGCCCAATGTGGGATTTGATTTGGAAACGTCATATGCAAATGGGACCGTGATGGTTACTGGGCCGTTGTAATTCAAGTCAAGAACACCGTAGGTGGCAAAGTAAACCTGGCGGGTTGAAGGCGAGTCTAGGAGCATTGTGGAATTCCCATAGGCTGCGCTCACCCTGGCATTAAGCTCAAGCGATTCCCGGATTAGCTCTTTGGACTTGAAGCTTATCTGGAGCTCAAGCCCGGAGATGAACCCTGCAATCTCGCTGTAATGACCGAGCGATGCGTGGCTGTCAAACTTGCCGTCCTTGCCTAGATAGGAATTGAGCTGTGCGTATTCTTTTAGGGGCTTCCCGTCAAGTGATTCGAAATATTCCGCAAGGGGCGCGGCCTGAGCGTAGCGCAGGGAAAGGGAGCCGTATTGTGCCGCTCCGCGCGCAAATATCTGCTCTGAAAGCAGGGTGCATGAAAGCGAGATGTTTACCATCTGCTCCGGGGGCAGGTTGCCACCCTTTAGCGCAATCGATTTCTCATTGTAGTAGCTTTCTTCGTATGAAACGTCTATGGAATCGTCCCTGGCGCGGTCGATGACCGATTTGAGATAGGTGAGCGAGTTCGTTGCGGAATCTTTGGCGTTCGCGCGGAACACTGCGCCGGGTGAAAGGTAGGAGCGGGCGAGCTTGAGGTCGTTGTATGCGAGCTTAAGGTTTGCAAGGCGCTCGCTTGCGGATTTGCCCTTGTCCAGGTTAGGCTGTGCCTTCACTATGAGCAACTGTGCTGCGGCGAGCTGCCTCTCCTCCGCAGGGGTTTTTGGGATGAATGCGGAGGCTTCGGAAGTGGCGAACGCGTATTCATCCTGCGTGAGGGCAGATGCGGTTTCCAGGATGAATATTCCCGTGCGCTCAGCTTCCCTGAGGCTGAAGGACGCGCTGTCAAGCTTTGCGGATGCGGTGTAATAGTGGGTGGTGGATTCGGTGACATAGCCCTGCGCTTTTGCATTGAATGCCGAGTCCCCCTGCAAAATCTCATAGGACGATTCGGTGAGCGATGCGCCCGCGGCTGCAATGTGCGAGGAGGGCGAATCGAGGGTTTGAAGCGTTGCAATGTTGAAATAGACCACGTCCGCATCGGTTATTTGATTATATTCCGAGGTTATGCGCGAGTATTCGGAAGAGACGGTGCTTGATTGGGATTCCGCTGTGGAACGGGCAGTGGTGCGCTCGCTGAGCAGGCCGGCGCTGATTTTTTTCTCAACTGAATAGGCAAAGAGGAGCTTTGAAAATGCGGAGCTGTCGCCATCGAGCAGGTAGCGCACCTGGCTGGAGGATTCGGAGATGAAGCGGGAATATGCCGAGCCGCTGGTGGCCGTTAGGAGGGCATCGGATTTTATCTGCTCCTCGCGGGACTTGAGCGCCGCGCCGTCGATTGAGCTTAATGTGGATTCGAGCTGTGCGATATCGTTCGCATACTGGCCGGAGTAGCTGCCGCTTGTGGCGCCCATGTGGATAAGGTCTTCACGCCCCGAAGTGACTTTTGAAAGGAGGCCGTTGTATGCCTTCTCGCTTTCCTCAACCGAATCTGCGGCAGAAGTGTAATGCTCTGCGCAAAGTGAGACTATATGCATGCCGTAGGAAGTGGTCTGCATTATGCTGCTGCCGGAATAGGACAGGAAATCGTCAATGTGCAGCATAAACCAGGAGGAGATGGCCTTGGCGGACATGCTTGCCGTTTCGTTGAACCAGTCCTTTATTGAGTTTAGAATCAGGTATTTGGACTCGCCGACTTTTGTGAAATCCTCATCTGCGTTTTTTGCGCTGTTTATCTCGTTTGTGAGCTGTGACGCGGTGGATGAGTCAACTGCGTAGAGGTAGCTGGTGTCGATGTCGGTGTTTTCCGGGCTGTTTTGCATTATGCTGATGATGTAATCCGGCACAGCGTAGTGGTTGAACTCCCAGGGGCGCTCGATTGTGGGGTCAAGATAGGCCGGGGTGAATGCAAAGGAAAACTGGACAAAGAGCGTTGCAAGAAGGATGAGGATTAGAGGCGTTCGCATGGTATAAAGTGCGCGTGAAACCTTATAATAGGGAAAAGAATTGGAAAAATTTATGTAGGAGAATAATCAGTCTTTGGGCATTGTTGGGAAGTGTATCTTCGGGACTGTCATGTTACAGTCCTGGGGGCAGTTGGCCTTGTCCTCTGGGGAGGCGCAGAAGCCGTCGCCGCAATCTGGGATTGCCGGCGCCTTTGGCGTTTCGTTAAGCGTGACGTTTTGAGTTTGGTTTAGATCGCCGGCTGGCTGCTGGGGCTGTGTGCAGCCGGACAGGAGTATAAGCGAAAGTGCCAATAGTGCAAATAGGATACGCATGGGATAAATAGGAAATGAAAATTAAAAAAGGAATTACCTGCTCTGGAAGAAGTAGGCGATTATTGTCAGGATGATCCAGACCACAATTGCCACGAGCGTTATCTGCGATGCGGGCAGCGGGTTGAACCACCAGATGGCGCCTGCGATGAGTGCGGTCAGGATTGTGCTCAATATGACGCTGATTGCAATCTTGAGCATGTTGTCCTCCTCTTCCTCCTCGATTGCGCCCTTGACTTCGCTTACCACGTCCTTTTCAAGGTCCTTCCCAATGTCCGTCCTGATCTCCTCGCGAAGGACGGGCTCAATGTCGCGCTCTACCTTCCTTTCAAACGATGTTAGCCTTGCCTTTGCTGCTGGCCTGGTGGCTTTTTTCACCGGCTTTTTGGCCTTGGCAGGCTTTTTTACCCTTGATTTTGACTTTTTGGCCGCCATGGATTACACACCTGATATTACATCTCACTGCTTATTTATAAATGTTTGAACCACATCTACTGTTATGGAAAAAAGGCAGGAGCTCGAGACAATTCTGGCCGATTTGAGGAAGGTTGGGGATGTTGAAGCGAGCGCCATTGTGAGAAGGGACGGGCTTATGGTTGCGAGCGATATGCCCAATTATGTTGATGGCAGGACAATCGCGGCAATGACCGCGGCGCTTGTTGGGACCGCTGAAACTTCGGCCGGCGAGCTCAAGCTCGGGAATTTCGGGCAGGTTATTGTTGAGAGCGATGATGGCAAGCTCGTTGCCACTGGGGCGGGAGGGCTTGCGATTCTCGCGTGCCTTGTTGGAAAGGATGCGAATTTGGGATTGGTCTTGCTCAGCATGGAAAAGGCGAGCAAGAGAGTTAGTAAGATATTAGGTGAGTAAATGATTGCTGATGCAAAGGATTATTGGTATGATGGTCGCCGGGGTTGCAGGGGGCGCTGGCTCCCTGCCATGGAAAAGGCAAGCAAGAGGGTTTCGGAAATATTGGGTGAATGAATGAAGCATT
Organism: uncultured Microcaldota archaeon; assembly: GCA_903832205.1. Taxonomy (GTDB): domain Archaea; phylum Micrarchaeota; class Micrarchaeia; order CAILAH01; family CAILAH01; genus CAILAH01. Next base: position 25,120 of record CAILAH010000037.1, read on the forward strand.
TTGCGACAAGCATTTTGCAATGTAAAATGATGCGCCATTCGCGCATGCGAATGTGCGAGCAAAATTACCTGGGGTTGCAGGGGGCGGATGCATCCCCTGCAGGTGAGTGAGTATGCAAGAGACGCCTGCAACAAGGAAAATGGTTGAGAAGGCCGGAAAGGTCTTTGGGCCGGTTGCGGGGACGCTTGCTGTTGAAGTGCTGAAAGAGAGCGCGGATGAGAAGGCGTTTGGTGAAAAGTACATTGAGAAGCTGGCGAAGATTACTGGGAACAGGACGCTGGTTGAGAATATTCTGAGGAATAACGACAACAAATAGGATGCGGTGATTATTGTGGCAAATGGAAAAGACAGGGCACCAACGGGCGTTGAGGGTTTTGACGAAATGATTGAGGGCGGGTTCGAGCGCGAGGCAATAATGATGGTTGCCGCGGACGCCGGTGCGGGAAAGAGCACGCTTGCGCTCCAATACCTGTACAATGGCGCGGTCGAGCAGGGAGAGGCCGGGCTGTACATTACGTTTGAGGAGCCCAAGGGTTCCGTTTACAAGCACATGAAACGGTTCGGCTGGGATTTTGCAAAGCTGGAGAAGGAAGGGAAGTTCAAGTATATGCAGTATGCGCCGCACGAGGCGGAGAAATTCTTCAAGGACGGGACGGTCATTGAGGATGTTGTTAGGGATTTGAAGGTGAAGAGGGTCGTCATCGATTCGATAACCTCGTTTGCACTGCTGTTTGAGAACGATTACAAGATGAGGCAGGCGGTGCTGCAGCTCTTCGCGAGCCTGAGGAAGTGGGGCGTGACCGCGCTTGTAACATCCGAGGGCGAGATAAACCAACTGGGCGACATGAAGGCAAAGTTCGGCGTGGAGTTCATTGCGGACGGGTTCATTGCGATACACTCAATCAGGAAAAAGGAGGTCAGGGACTTTGCGCTTGAGGTCGTGAAGATGAGGGGCACGAACCATTTCAAGAAAATGGTGCCGCTCAAGATGCTTGAGGGGAAGGGCATTGTGCTTTATCCGAACCAGCCGGTGTTTGAGAGCGCGGCCGGCTTCTAAAACAAGATGGGAGAGGTTATGCCCTTCGGTTCAACAGGTTGCCTTGTTTGATCTTGGGGTTCGATGCTGGATGGATAGTTCGTTGGTGTGCATATGGGTTATGATGAGCTAGTGATAAATGAGGATGTTTTGCTGCCCGATTACCTGCCGGAGAGGTTGCCCGGCAGGGAGAGGGAAATTACGGAGATGGCGCACAATTTTAAATTGGCACTGAACGGGAGAAAGCCGGAGAATATGCTCATCTACGGCCCGCCGGGCACGGGAAAGACCGCGGTGCTCAAGTACGTGATGGGGCAGTTGGCTGACTATTCCGCAAAGGTGAAGATTGTTTACGTGAACTGCTGGCATATGGGAACGCGGTTCGGGATTCTCGGGGAAGTGGCAAGGAATGTGGGATACATTTCGCCAATGAAAGGGGCTGCAGTTGAGGACGTGCTCAGCAGGATGGCGGAGATTATCAAGAAGAAGAATATTTTTGTCGTTGTCGTGCTCGATGAGATGGACAGGCTGGTGGCGCAGGGGCACGGCGATGTGCTCTATGATATCAGCAGAATGAACGAGGCATATGGCGTTAAGATTAGCGTCGTAGGGATTGTGAATGAGATTGGGCTGCTTGCGACGCTCGACCCGAGTATTAGGAGCTCGGTGATAAACAAGGATGTGGAGTTCAGGGCCTATGGCGTGCCCGCGCTCAAGGAAATTCTGATGGAGAGGGCGAAGAGGGCGTTCAGGGCCTATGACCCGGATGCCGTTGGATTGTGCGCTGCGCATGCGTTCAAATTGAACGGTGATGCAAGGATGGGAATCAGCCTGCTGCTTTCTGCGGGGAGGATTGCGGAGAAGAAGGGCCTGGATAAGCTGGATGTGAAGAGTGCGGAGGAGGCGGCCGCGCAGAAGTCATATTACACAAAGATTGAGAAGATTGAGGTTGAGCTGGGAGAGGCGGAGAAGAGGATAATCGCACTGCTTAAGAAAAAGGGGGAGATAAACAGCGGGGACCTCTACAAAAAACTGAAGGACATGAATGAGAGGACAGTGAGGAACTATTTGAACAAGCTTGAGGAGTCGGGAATAATCGAGATGGCCGAGAGTATCGGGAAGGGCCGCTCGCGGATTATAAGGTTAAAAAATAATAACGGCAAAAAATAAGTTATGGAAGCCGGCAGGAAGTTCACGCTTATAACAAGGAATCTTCAGGAAGTTATTGGTGAGGATGAGCTTAAGGAAATTCTCAGTAAAAGAGACCTTAAGGTTTATCTTGGAACTGCCACCACGGGCAGGCCGCACATTGGGTATTTTGTTCCTGCGATGAAGGTTGCCGATTTCCTAGAGGCGGGAAGTGAGGTTACCATACTGCTTGCGGATTTGCACGCATACCTGGACAACATGAAGGCGCCCTGGGATTTGCTTGCGAAGAGGACGGAGTATTATGAGCATCTGATGAAAGAGCTGCTCAGGAGTGTTGGCGTTGACATAAAGAAGCTGAAATTTGTGAAGGGAACGGATATGCAGCTTAGCAAGAAGTACATGCTTGATGTTTACAGATTGTCATCAATCGCGGGCGTGAATGATGCGAAAAGGGCGGGAGCGGAAGTGGTGAAGCAGGTAGATAATCCTAAATTGGGAGGGCTCCTGTATCCGCTGCTGCAGGCGCTGGATGAGGAATATCTGGATGTGGATGCCCAGTTCGGCGGCGTTGACCAGAGGAAGATTTTTGTGTTTGCGGGCGAGTTTATGCCCAAGCTAGGCTACAAGAAAAGGGTACATTTGATGAACCCGATGATACCTGGATTGTCGGGCGGAAAGATGAGCTCATCTGAGCCGGAGTCAAAGATTGACCTGCTGGATAGCGAGGAAGAGATTAGGAAGAAATTTGCAAAGGCGTTCTGCCCCGCAGGACAGGTTGAGGAGAACGGCGTGCTTGCGTTCGCAAAGGCAGTGATGTTCCCGCTGCTTGAGAGGAAACAGAGGGCGCTTGTTATTGAGAGGCCCGAGAAATTCGGCGGAAACCTGGAGTTTGCCAATTACGAAGAGCTTGAGGTGATGTATAAAGACGGGAAACTTCACCCGATGGACCTTAAGAGCGCCGTTGCAAAAGAGCTTGCAATTGTGCTCAAGCCGGTGAGGGAGCATTTCGAAACGCCGGAGATGAAGAAGCTGATTAGGGAAGCGTATCCTGAGTGAGGCGGAATTGTTTGATGAGGGCGGCAGTTATGAAAGGGCCGCAGGCCTGGCTGTTTGAAAAAGACAGATGATGAAAACGTGGTCTTATGGACGAAGAAATTTTCAGGAAGATAAGGGACATTGTTGAGAAGGAAGTGTCCTGCTCTTCGCATAATATGACCCATATTGATAGCGTGCATAACACGTGCCTGCTTTTGGCGGAGGGAGAGAAGGTTGATTTGGATGTGCTTAGGGCGGCGGCACTGCTGCATGACATTGCAAGGGTAATGGAAGATTCCGACCCGACGGGAAACACAGACCATGCGCTTTTGGGGGCGGAGATTGCCGCGCCAATACTTGAAGAGGCTGGGTTCAGCGATGAGAAAATAAGGCACGTGCAGGACTGCATAATCACGCACAGGAGCAGGACTGATAGAAAGCCGCAGAGCCTTGAGGCAAAGATACTTTTTGATGCGGATAAGCTGGATTCCATTGGCGCGGTGGGATTGTTCCGTGCAATAATGTGGGTTGGAAAGCACAGGGCGAAGATTTACGATAAGGCCGATAAGGAGAGTGTGGAGAAATATATTGAGGCGAATTTGGGCGGAAAGGTGAACGGGAGGATACAGGATAAGAGCAAGCATAGCATACAGATGGATTATGCCACAAAGACGCAGTTCCTGCTGGAAAAGCTGCACACTAAGAGGGCAAAAGAAGTTGGGAAAGAAAGGTTGGAGTTCTTCAAGGCATTCATCGACAGGCTGGAGCAGGAGATTAGGGGCGAAAAATAGGCAATCGCAACCTTATTAAAATCATAATTTCCGAATTCTGATATGAGGCTTAAGCGTTATCCTGATAAGGGCCATAGGGTCTGTGAGCGCGATGATGAGAGGAGGCTTTACGGGAAGTTTTCGCCATTTTTCATAGATTCCTATAAGATCTCACAGTCGAAGTCACTGAGAAGGCTTGAGAGCAAGACGCAGGTTTATACGGTACCTGATAATCCGCACATCAGGACCAGGCTTACGCATACAAATGAGGTTGTGTGGGTTTCAAGGATTATTGCCGTGCAGCTAGGGCTCAATGAGCACCTGTGTGAGGCGATTGCGCTTGGCCACGATGTCGGCCACACGCCCTATGGGCACCCTGGCGAGACGCTGCTTGAAAATATTAGGCCGGGGTTCAAGCACGAGAAGAATAGTGCTGTTGTGCTTGAACTTGTGGAGAGGCAGGGCAAGGGCGTAAACATCTGCAAGGAAACGATGGGTGGAATACTGTACCATTCACGCGGAGCGGGGGAGCTGATAGTGAGCAAGAATGTGCCGCAGGAATGGAACGTTGTGATGTTTGCAGACAAGCTCGCATATGTGTTTTCAGATATTAACGACTCTGAAAGGCTGGGGTACCTGAAAAGGCTTCCAAAGGAGGCTGTGTGGTTGGGAAATAACCAGAGGGAACGGCTTGACAGGTGCATACAGGCGCTGCTGAATGAAAGCAGGAGAAAGGGGTATGTCTCGTTCTCTGATTCGGAGGAGGCTGAGAAATTCTCAGTGCTGAAGGACTTCATGTATAGGAATGTCTACAAGAAGATTGACGGCAGGCTCAAGACGGTAACGCTGGAGGTAATATACCAGATCATAGAGAAGACGTTCCCGGAATTTGACCCCGTGCTTCTCACCAGCCTGCTTACGGATTCTGAGGTTACGACCCTCTCAAAAAAGCTTCTTGACAATCCGCTTAACAAGCGCAAGGTTTTCCTGAACCACAGCATTACGGGGCTTGCAGATATCCTGGAAGGGCTCGAGGGAATACCTAAAATTGATTATGCGATGGTTGATGCGCAGTGGATCATTGGAAGAAAGCTAAGGGCTAATTCTCAGGGGAATTAAACGTTCCCAGATTTTTTCTTATGAATTTATTGTGCCTGCTTTTTGGCAGGTCTTCTACGTTTGCAACTTTCATCCTTACGAGCGCTTTGCCTATCTTAAGGCAGGCCTCTTGCAATACCTGGCAGGCGCGCTCCCTGCTGTAGCCCATTATTTCCCCAATCTTGCCTGCCGTGCAGTGCCAGTAAAAGTACATTATGATGGGCTCCTTAAAGCGCTGTGGGAGCTGGCTGACCGCTTCCAGGACCTTTTCCTCCAGGATTGTGCTCGCTGCGGAGTCCTCGGGGCTTTTGAATGTGGTGGAGGCGATTCTGTCGTGCACTGTGTTTTTGCTTTCTCCCGCAAAGAGCGGGTCGTCAAGGGCGACTGGCACAAGTGAGTGGCGTATCTCTTCAATCTCATTTTCGGTCAGCTTCTTTCGGCCTTTTTCTGGCGCGTAGCCAAATGCCTGGGCAACCTTGTGGGGCGAGACGTAAACGTGCCTGCTGGAGAGGCTGCCCTCGCTTATGTGGCTGTTGAAAACCCACCTGCATTTTGAATATGTCCAGGTGGAAAGCGCCATGCCCCGCTTGCCATCATAGGAAGCGAGCGCCTGCCATATGCCTATCCTGGCCACCTGCTCAATGTCATCCGGAATGATGCCCATCCTGGTCACTAGGCTGCCGTAATGCTTGAAAAGCATCCCCCTTACCTGGGGCACCTCTTCCGCAATGTACCTGTCTATGATTGTTTCTGCCTTGGTTCGCGCTTCAAATGATTTCGATTTTCTCTGCCTTATTGCGCAAAGCACTTCCTTTGTGCGGTCATCCACCTGCTTATTCATAAATATCGCTCGGGAGTGAGATAGGAAAGGCTAGGGTTAAATAGTTTGTGATAATTCCCCAAAGCTGCGCTGGGAGGGGAGGAGGAGGGAAAAGATAAAATAAAATTAAAAGAAGGGAAAATCCCTACTTCATCATCTGGCCTATGAAGCCGCCGATTATGCCCAGGACGAAGCCGATAACGACACCGACGATGATGCCGATTACAGATACGCCAAGGGTCACGATAAATGCGGCTGCATTGGGGCCAACGGTCAGCATTGCAAGCGCAAGGCCAAGGACGAAGCCGACAATGCCGGAGACGAAGGCAACGAGTGCGCCCGTAACGCCCGCATCAACGAGACCGAGCTTTGCCTTTGCCGCCATGAATCCTGCGTAGAGGATTACAAGGAAGCCGAGAAGGCCGATTACCATGCTCAAGAGTGCTCCAAACACCGGTATAAGCAGGGTTGCTGCGAGCGAAATGATGCTCAAAACAACCATTACCAGTATGGGCATCTGTGCTACTTTCATTATTTTACCAAAATCCATACATTAACACCCTGATATAAATACGGGAGAAGATTTTTAAATGATAATGTGTGTGCTAAGGGAGAAAAAAGAAAGGAAAAAGAGGGAAACGGTTTCCCTTAGAATTTCTGGCCAATGAGGCCACCTATTGCGCCGAGGACGAAACCAATCACTGTCGCTATTGCGATGCCGATTACGCCCGCCACCAGGAAAATTACTATTCCAAGGGCCAGGACGGCTGCATTTGCTCCAATGCCTGTTGAGGCCAGGGCTGCTGTGACAACAAGGTTGATGATGCCTGCAACGATTGCCACGATGGCTCCCGTAATGCCTGCATCAACGGTGCTCATTTTAGCCTTTGCTGCCATGTATCCTGCCCAAAGGAGGATTATCCAGCCAATCAGGCCGATAACCGCACCCACAACCAAAAGGCTTGGGACAAGGCTCAATAGGCTCGCAATTGTGTCAAGAATAACCAGTGCCACAATCGGAATCATTCCCACTTTAATTATCTTGCCAAAGTCCATAATTACACCCTTGTTTGTAAATCGGGAGCAATTATTTTAAGACAAATGGAGGATGGATTGCGGCTACTTTAATGAGATTATCTGGAAGCCTAACTTGTCAACGTCCTCCTGGCGCCAGAATTTCTGGTAGTTGGTCTTGAAGACGTCCGTTACGGTTTTCTCGATTGAGCGGCCCGTGTAATCCTTCTTTTTGGGGTCCCATTCGCGGAGCATGATGATGTCGCCTGTGCGGCACTCAAAATCAGCCAGGCGGAGCTCCCATTTCTTGGCGCCTGACAGTATCTTTGCAAAATATTCTGGCCAGATTTTCTTTTCTATGCGAGCCATAACAACACCAATGGTGTTATGGTGAGAATAAGATATATGCTAGATTACTTGTGAAAAGAAAGGATGGGGCCACGAGGATTTATTCTTTCTGGTGCCGCTCTTTAGGCATCCCAAAAGAGCGGCTTTGAACCCCGATATGCTGGTTTCTCAATACAACACGGCAAATTTATGCCACAAGCATTCGCCGAGGCGAATGATGCGCCCTTTGCAGGTGCAAAGGAACGTGTTGACAAGCTCCAGTTTATGCAATCATCGAACTCCGAGGAGTTCTCATTAAACTAGATCCCTTTTCCCGTAAAGGGAAGGCAGGGTTGCGAAGGGCGGAAACCGTAGGTGTCTGCCCTTCGACTGGAGCCAGCCGTGTTGCCAGGTTGCACCATGGCCCCATCTGGGAAACTTGGGCTGTCAATGTTTAAAACACTTTAATGGGGAGAGAATAACGTGGTAAGATTTACTCTGAAGATGGCGATGGCGCTTATCGCGCTCGTCGTTGCGCTCGCATTCCTGTTTAATTCGCTTTTCGGGAAGCTCATCCAGGGCGACGGTGGCGTTCCAGATTTGTTTCATTGCGTTTTTGACGGCGGTCGCCGGCAGATGGAGGTTTGTGAGGAAATCCTTGTGGGCGCGGTCGCGGCGGTACGGCGGCTGCTTGGAAGGCATACGCAGAGTTTGTTCGACGAGGGCGAGGTCGAAGTCGAGGAGGAACGAGCCGTGGAAGAGCAGGAACAGGCGTCGGCGGCGCTGCGAGTTGCCAGAGAACTTGGTTCCTTGGAGGGTCAGGTCGGTGTGACCTTGGATGAGGACTTTGCCACCGAGCAATGGGTTCAGGGCATTGCGGTTGCGGTTCATGATGAACGCGTTGGCTTTGGTGATGTTCGTGAGGGGCGAATCGCTCTGGATTTTCAGGAGTAACGCGTAGTTGAGGCAGCCCGGCCCCTGCAAGACTGTCCCGCCGCCACTACAGCGGCGCAACACCGGGACGCCGAGCCGCTTGCAGGAATCGAGATTCACTTCGGAGCGGGTCTTGTTGGAGTAGCCGAGTACCGCGAAGTGTTGGCGAGGCTCCCAGAAGCGAAGGATTTCATCGGGAAATCCGTCTTCGCACCAGTCGAGGAGCGCCTCGTCGCAGGCGAGATTCTCTTGCGGAGTTTGCAGGGTTCGGTCCAGGTATTTCATGGCGCTTGGATTTAGTCGGAAAAGGACTATTGTCCAAACAGTGGCTCGGGCAACATTGTGAAAGTGGAACCAAAAGAACAACAACAAACTGTGCCTGCGGGAAGTCGGCTGGATAAGCC
>CAILAH010000038.1 GCA_903832205.1 uncultured Microcaldota archaeon
GCAAGCACGGAGTAGCCTTGTTTGGAGAACTCGGCAAGCTCGTTATGTATCTGCGCACGTTTACTAGAGATAGGAGCTAATTTCCCATTAACGAGCACGTGCGAACAAACGGAAACAACGGATTCGCCCTCACCCTTGGTTATGAGTATATGCTTCCCATCATTCCTGAAGACCTCGCTCACCCTCCTCCTCTCATAATCAAACCCTATATGATTGGCGAATGCATAGGCAGTATCCTTCTTCATATGATGCGTATTGGCATACTTGAGTATGGCTGAGTCAAATATATTGCCCGAAACGTGCCTGCCGTGCGTATGCGCATGGCTGCAAAGGAGCCCGTACTTGAGCACGCCCGTATGGTCGCCAATGCCGTCCGGGCCCACCGCCTTGTCAAGCACGATCTCGGGCTCGGTCAGGGTGCCCGTCTTATCCATGAGCAGCACGTCCATCAGCCCGACATCCTCAATGGAGGCGAGCTTCTTCACAACGGCCTTCTTCTCGGCCATCTTGAGCGCCCCGTTCGATAATGTAATGGTGGTAATCGCAGGCAGCATCTCGGGCGCAATGCCAACGGCCACGGCAAGCGCGAACAATAGCGACTCGAGTATGCCCCTGCCCAGGAAGGTGTTGGTGATGAACACCACAACGGTCATGAGAACGATTACCTGTAAGGTAAACGCGCTGAACTTGCGGATATTCATCTGGAAATCCGATTCGGGCACTTTGGCGGTATATAGCGTGGCTGTCTTGCCGAAATAGGTGGAGGTCCCGGTGGCAATGACAATGCCTTTAGCGGTGCCATAGGTTACCGTGGTGCCCATCAAAGCGTAATTGGAGAGCTGGTGCGGTGCGGGCCTGGCAATCCCCAGCATCCCTGAGATCTTCTCGACCTCCCTGGATTCGCCCGTAATGGAGGACTCGTTTGCCCTGAAATCCTCGCATTCCATTATGCGTATGTCCGCGGGGACGATGTTGCCAATCTCAAGGAGAACAATATCGCCGGGCACCAGGTCCTCCGCATTAATCTCCTCCTGCCTGCCCTCGCGCAGCACCACCGCCCTGTGGGAGAGGAATTTCTTGAGCTGCCTTAAGGTGTGCTCGGACCTGTACTCCTGGTAGAAGCCCAGTAAAGCGCTAAGTATGAGTATGGCGATAATGGTGAGGCCTTCAGTGGTATCCCCGATAAATAATGCAATGATGGATGCGGCCATCAGTATGAATATGAACGCATTATTGAATTGGGAGATGAGTATGTCCAGCCAGGAGCGCTTATCCTTCTCGGGAATGGAGTTCTTGCCGTAGGTGAGATGCCTCTTCTGCACCTCTTTCAGGGTGAGCCCCTTATCCAAATTAGTCTGCAGCTCCGCAACAATGCCGTTCTCGTCCATTTTCCAGTATTCCCCCTTTGCAAGGGGCATCTGCCTAGGCCTGTGCATCGCTAGTAAATATGAAACAAATATATTAAACCAGAGCCTCCCGGAGGCATAGCCATCCGGATTACTGGAAAACTACTGCACAAGGCTATTTTTATAGCCCCGGCCATACTATGTAGGTATTGCGAAAGGCTTAAAAATGTCATTACATAAATGTTATACATGAAATCTGCAAACATCAATGTCAGAATAGATGAGGGGATTTACAAGAGGGCGAGGGAGATGAACATTAACCTGTCTGAAACAGTGCGCGAGGCGCTCATAGCCGAGATAGAGCGGCGCAAGGTCAAGGCCATAATGGAGGAGCTTGACACGGCATCAAAGGCGGTGAAGAAAATGGGCGTTTCCAACATAGTGAGGGAAATAAGGGAGACGAGGGAAAAGAGATGATAATTTACGATGCATCCTCATTCTTTGAGCGCCTGCAAAGGAAGGATCTGGACCTTGAGTCCTTCATACTTGACATAACGATATACGAGATTGGGAATGTCGCCATAAAGCACGCAACAATACTAAAGGATATCAGCGGGGACGACGCAAAATCGCTTCTCAAGATTGTTGCAAACTGGAAAAACGTGCTTTACCTGGACCAGGCCGAGGCCGGGGACGTATATGACATTGCCCAAAAGTCCGGCCTCACGTTTTACGATGCGGCATATGCCTATTTGGCAGGCAAGTATGGCGCTTCGCTCGAAACCTGCGATAAGAAGCTCCACAGGCAAGCCCAAAAATTCTGCAAAGTCAAGCTGCTTGAGGTTTGAATTGGTGTTTATATGGCAAAACCTATACAGGCAACCCCAATATTGAGAGGCAAGGATGCCGAACGTTTTGTAAAGCAACTGATTAAGGAGGAGAAAACGCCATCAAAAGCCAGGGTTAATTTCATAAGGAATGCCCTTAGCATGAAGGGTTATTTTTCAAGATTTCTGTGATAGGGCAGTAGGCGGTGCCGATGCGAAGACAGCTATATGTCTACATTTTGAAAAAATGCATAAATGTGTCCATATGCCCATCTATTTCAGGCGAAGGCTTACCCCTCTGTAGTCACCTGCAAGCAAAAATCTAAAATTTGTAGTCACCTAATCGACGGAAGTAAAATAGGTGACTACACTTTTGGTTTTGTAGTCACCCAAATTCAAAGAGCCCTTTTGCATCCTCCCCTTCCTTCTGCGGCCTCTCCTATTGTCAAAATCATTCGGGGGAGTCAAGGCTATCTTCAGCGCTTCTGCAAGCCGTAAGCCTTGTTTTGCAATCCTCAAGCGAATCGGCCTGCTCCAGCCCGATGTTTTCACGCATTACAAGGTTCCATATGATGCCTTTGCGGTGCAGGAACCCAAACCCCGCGAGTATGGGGTCGCTGCGGCTCATCCTCAGCTGGTTTGCGATCGCCCTTGCCATTCCCGGGTCGCGGTGCCTGAGCACCGTTTCGAAGATAAAATCGCTGGGCTGGGCGTTCATTATCATCTCCCGGTCGGGCTCACGCTGCAGGTCGCGGTATGTCAAAGGCCCGGTAATCGCAATCTCAAGATAATCCAAAATCGATTCCAGGAAGTACTTGGGCGTCATGGTGTCTAATGCATTATCGGAATTCTCCAATGCGTACACCTCCTTGCCAAGCGAATGTGCGGTATCGGAAAGGTTTGGGTACATCCTGCCCCTTGCAAGCCCGATAAAATGCGTGTCCATGGGCCTCAATACGCCCAATATGATTTTCATATAGACATAGTTCCAGCCCGTGAACGATGCGTAATGGCTTTCCGATGTGCCCGCCTCAAAATAAACCCTGTCATATTTCTTGAGCAATTCAAGCGCGGTCGCCCTTTCAAGGTGGTTGTATGTGTGCGTTTCCGAATATAGCGCCAGGCACTTCCTGCTTCCGTCAACGTTTGCGATGAAATTCTCAACAAGAAGCGTATTGGGTATCTTGCCGGCGGCTATTTCGTGCTTGCGCACGGTCTCGTAATCATAGCGCATTGCGCCATAGGAAGCCAGGTATGCCGCGGCAAACGCCGCGAAGCCCCATTTGAGCACTTTCTTTGCCACAGTTCCGGCCTTCTTGAGCTCCATACCCCATTCTGGGGAAAATGGGTTTAATAATTTTGTGATAATGGGCCCGGGCAGGCATTCGGGGTGCCTGCCAATAGCCATTGGAAGGATTTCAAATCTATTCAGCGATTTAGGAGCATGGCAAAGAATCATTCACAGGGCAAAAGGCGTAGGTGCTCCCGCATTTAAATTATAAGGATGCCTGCAGATTTACTTTTCATGAAGGCAATCTTATTGTTCTCGGTTTCATTGGTTTTCCTTTTCGTATTGGCGGCATCTACCCTTGTAAATGGTGCAACTTGCACCGTGTCGGTGGACCACGATTGCGTAACCCAGTGCAATTACAGCGCCCCCTCAAAATGCACCTTTAATAATGTAGACTGCAGTTACTGCTGGAGTGCGGGAAAAACAGCAGAAGTGAACGCGTGCTTTGACAAGTGCGAATTGCAGCAAAACCAAGCTATGGCGGATTATGAAAGTTGCGACTCAGCGGAAAGGGCCAATCTGCAGGCATGTATCGACTCTTGCGAGGCGGCAGACAAAAAGGCATACGATGAGTACCGTGCCTGCCTCAACAAGACACAAACTACAACAACACCTGCCGTAAAGGAAGCGTCTGCGGATATGCTGATTACGCACCCTGACGGGACAACGGATACCACAAGCACCAATATCATAAAGGCAGGCGACACCGTCAAGGTGGGAAGGGCCGGCGGGTGGATTACAACAGAGTTTGGCGATCATATAAGGTTAGCCCCGAACACCCAATTGACAATCAAGAGCCCAACACTCGCCGAGCTTGTGGAAGGGAAAATCAATTGGCTGCGCGCAAAAGCCAAACAAATTAATCATAAGTTCGAGGTCCGCACGCCACCTGCGGTACTGGGTGTCCGCGGCACGGAGTTTATCTACGAATACGCAAACGGCAAGACGACGCTTTACCTTCACGAAGGCGAGGTTGATGTCACACCCGTTAAGGGCGGGGTTGATATGCTGAACGAGACCCAGCTCATTGAGGCCGGACATATGGTGGTTGTTGATGCCAATGGGATAATGACAATCACATCGCTTTCCGAGCAGGACTGGGCATTGCAGGCCGCAGCATTTGATAGCATAATTATCCCTGGCGTCACAGATGATCAGGCGCCCGCAAGCCCCTGCGCCACAACAGCCCTGCTATTATTATCTGGACTATTTCTTTTCGCTTTTGCACATCTGAAAAGAAGATAATCAGAGCCCGCCCAGAAGATATGCAACCATTCCTAATGTGAGGGAAAGCAGTGAGATTTTCTTGGCGGTTTCCTGGTCGTGGGGTGTGCCGAAGAATCGGACGGATGCGTAGAGGAGCCCGATTATGGAGCCGAGCGCGGGAATAAGATAGAGATAGTTGCCCTGGAGCGGGGGCATGCTGAGGAATGGCCAGAGCGCAAGAAGCGATGCGGCAATGGTGAGCAATAGTGCCAGCACAAGGGACGGGTTTTTTCCGATGAGGACGGGGAGCGTCACCGACCCACGCGCTTTCACATCGCCTTCAACGTCCTGTACCGTTTTTTGGATTTCCCTGGCCAGCCCGAAGAGGAACGATGTGGCTACCACCACCATTGTGAGCGCGGAGATGGTGCCGCTCAATGCAACATCCGTGAATATGAATACAATCGCCATTGATGCCGCAATGATTGCATTGCCCAGGAGCGCCACATCCTTGAGCTTCCAGTCATATAATATGGAGAGGGAAGCAAACAGGAAAGCGATGTTGAGCGCATTAGTGCCCAAAGGGACCGCAACAAGCACGCCCATTAAGAGCAAGGCAATACCGAGCCATTTCGCCTCCCACTCGCTTATCTCCCCCTTTACTATTGGCGTCTTCTTCTTGTTTATCCTGTCGCTCTCAGCATCAAAGTAATCATTGAGTGCAAATGCGCCCGCGGAAACTAAGAATGGGCAGAGTAAAAGAGAAACAAGTTGGGCATAAGTGAAAGAGAGGTGAAGAAGCACAATCGCGGTAATGACACCGAGCATTAGTATTACGGAATGCTCAATCCTGGTTAATTGTGCGATTGCTTTCAGGTTCATATGGATAATACTCAAATGGAAATATTAAAAACTAGAATTCAAGGATGGACTTCTGCCCTTTCCCTTCCTCAAGATTCTCCACGCGTACCCCAATCCTCCTGAGCTCGGCGCTCGTGCCCGCGAGCAGCTCCCTATAGAGCGCCTCAACCGCAACATAGATGATCTTTGGGTCGGCAGTGGCGCGGGGAAGCTTGCGCGATTTGGAGTGTGGCTCCATATTCTCATCCACCGCGTTGATGCCCACAACGGAGCATACCTTCCCCTCCTCACTAAGCTGTGCGGCCACATCTTTTACAAGCGGCTCAACATTATTCATAATATAGGAGATGTCGCGCGAATCCTCCTTGAGCGTCCTAATCCTGCTGATTTGCTTCCTTTCCAGCTTCTGCTCAACGTTATCATCGCTCTCGCCGTGGGCTGCAAGCACGAGCCAGGCGCCGAATTTCTTACCGAACGTCTCAATCAGGAGAGCGGGCGAAACCTTCTGCAAATCCGCAACCTTATAGACGCCCATCAAATCGAGCGCCTCCGTGGTCTTGGGCCCAATCCCGGGAATCTCAGAGACGGGGAGCGTGCGCAGGAATTTCTCAGAACCCTTCGGAAGGACTACAGTAAGCCCATCGGGCTTCTTCATCCCGCACGCTATCTTGGAGATAATCTTTGTGGCCCCAACCCCGATTGAGCAGGTGAGCCCCACATCCGCAAGCACCTCTTTCTTAATTTTCCTAGCCAATTTCTCAGCAAGGGCAAAATCACCCTTGCATCTCTCAGTGACGTCAATGAACGCCTCATCAATGCTGACCTGCTCGAACTTATCGGCATTCCTTATGAGCACTTCCATCACTTTCATTGAATATTCCTCATAAAGCTCATGCCGAACGGGAAGGAATGCAGAATCAACACCTGCCAATCTCTTTTTCGCAAAAGCAATGGGAATGCCTGACTTGACGCCGAACTTGCGCGCAGTATAATTAGAGGTGGCAACCGCACCGCTTGATTCACTGCGGCCGGAGAACATGCAAACCACAACGGGCTTTCCCCTTAGCGAAGGGTCAAGCAGCTCCTCAACCTGCGCATAGAAGTAGTCCAGGTCCATGAGCATTATTACCCGCTGCTGCATACTCTCATATCCTGTTTTTCTTTTATAATACTTACGTGAGAAGTGTTCTTATGAAACTCTGGATGCTTCTTCTTATACTGCTTGCCACGCCGCTGGCGTTTGCGGATTGTGTAACTACCTACGACTCCTGCACGGCTTCCTGCTGTACTAACGTGGACGGGCAAGTCGATTACTCGAGTGGCAGCCCTACCTGCTCCGGCTATGGGGCAGTGAGCAAGGACAACTATGACACCTGCATCAGTATGGAATGTGTCTCGCCACTATTGACCTGCGTCGGCAGCTACAGCTGCGCTGCAAAGCACTCCTCATGCCAGAACAGCTGCACGGGCGCACCTGGAAGCGGAGTGGGTGACTGCTACGCAACCTGTGATTCAGAGGGCGCGCAGTGCGCGATTGACGAGATGGACTCAGGCAACAATAACCCGCCAAGCCCATGCTGCAACGGCATAATGCTCGTCGGCGCAATACCATTGCTGTTCCTCCTTGGATTGCACATAAATAACAAGAGATGATTGGGATGAAGTATGCATTATTTCTAATGCTTCTGGCACCGCTCTGCTTCGCAAGCTGCGGAACCGTATTTGACCAGTGCCAGTGGGACTGCTGCTCCTCAACGGGCAATACGCCCAGCGGCTCATTCAGCAGCGACACCTACTCCTGCTCTTTTGACACTGACTATATGCCATATGACTCCTGCGTAAGCACCACCTGCACTCCAAACTATCTGGACTGCAATGGTGCGCCATACAGCTGCAAATCGCAGCAGCAGAGCTGCATACAGAAATGCTATGGAAGCAGCGATGAGTACTGCTTTGAGACCTGCGACAACAACGCAATAGACTGCATGGATGCGGGCGGCACGCCCAACCCTCCCAGCCCGGGATGCTGCGGCGGGGTTGCGCTCCTTTTGGGCGTCCCGTTCCTGTTCGTTGCGGGCAGGCAATTTACAAAAAAGGTGAACTAAATGAAATGGGCTATATTACTAATACTGTTGTTGGCTCCGCTGTGCTTTGCGGTGGAATATCCGAACCATTACTGCGGCCAGTATCTGACGTCGTGCGTAAAGCAGTGCTGCCCGAGCGTCCCCACAGGCAACTGGGACGAGGCACAGCAGGACTGCATCTATGACACCAATACCGTCTCTGATGAGCAGGCAATGCAGATCTGCGGCACCTGCGTGGACGAATACGCACAGTGCGATGCGACCTACAACAGCGACGGCTCGCTGAGAGGCGGCTACACGCCGACAACCCCTTCATCCTCAAGCAGCGGCTGCTGCGGCGGATTAATCGCGCTCATTGCACTGCCCCTATTGTTTATAGCGGGAATGAAGCTTTCAAGGAAATAGGCGCAGGTGCGCACACTTTCTCATTTTTTCTTTACCTGCTTAACGATAAAACTAATAAGCCTCAGCGCTGATACATCCACATGGATGACGCCATCTCCGTAAGGAATGGTTCCAAGACATATCGCAGCGGCAAGGAGACCGTCATCGCTTTGGATGACATCTCGCTTTCCGTGAAGAAGGGCGAGATATTCGGCCTGCTCGGGCCCAACGGCGCGGGAAAGACATCACTAATCAGCATACTCGTGGGAATCCTCAATCCGGATTCCGGCTCTGCGGTAATATTCGGGAAGGACTGCGTCGAGGAGACGCAGGCGGTGCAGAGCAGTTTGAATTTAGTCTCGGGATTTTCAGGCGCAATAGGCTCGCTTTCGGTTGAGGAAGCGCTCACCTATTATGCAATGCTCTATAACGTGAAAGACTCGAAAAAGGTAATCGCCAGGCTCCTGAAGCAGATGAACCTGTATGAATCGCGCAACTGGACCGCGGAGGACCTTTCATCGGGCATGCGCCAGCGCTATTTCATATGTAGAGGACTGCTCAACGATCCGAAGCTGCTGGTGCTTGACGAGCCCACCGTAGGATTGGACGTGGAATCTGCAATAGATGTTCGCAAGATAATCAGGGACCTTAGGGCAAAGGGGCACACAATCCTGCTCACCACGCACAACATGTTCGAGGCGGAGGAGCTCTGCGACCGCATCGCGTTCATCAACCATGGGAAGATTCTTGCGATCGGAACGCCCGAAGAATTGAAAGGCAAAATCATAAGCCAGCGCACAATCGAGATACACTGCTCGATGGAGAAATGCGTCGCGGAGCAGCTGAAGGGCATGAAGGGCGTGAAGGCGCAGATAAAATCCCCGCAAATAGTCCACGTGACCGTTGACAGCTACACAAAAACCAAGGACATAATGCGCGCACTCGCCAGCTGCAACGGTGAAATTTATTCAGTAAACGAAATGGAGCCGACATTTGAGGAAATCTACCTCAAGTTCATGAACAACAAGGGTGGCAAGAAATGAGAGGGCTAATGATTGGCACATTGCGAAGGGCGACGATTGGTGATGCAAAGCAAGGGGGCGCAATGCAATGAATGGCTCACTATCGCGCATCCTATCGCAGGTGTACCGGGGCGTAAACATGATGCGCAGGAACACCTTCCGACTTACCGACGTGTTCGTATGGCCCATCCTCTACCTGTTCACGCTCACATTCTTCGTCACCTACCTGGGCTCAAACCAGTCCTACCTCTATATGATAATATTGGGGATGATGGGCTGGAGGGCAATGTATTTCATCAACCTGGAGATGGTGACCGCGTTCACGGAGGAGTACTGGTCAAAATCGCTGGGCTACCTGTTCGCATCGCCCATCTCGCGCATGGAGCTCGCCATCGGCTCCGCAATCAGCGGCCTGCTCAAGGCAATCATCGTGCTGATAATATATCTTGTGCTTACATACGCAATCTACGGGTTCACCGTGCCCAACTGGGGCATTTTCCTCGTGGGCGTGGCGTTCCTGCTTTTGGCTGGGTTCACCATGGGGCTTTTCATGCTCGGTGTCGGATATTTCATGAAACAGGAGGCGTTCAACATCTCGTTCATAATCCCCGATATGCTCGCTCTTCTCTCGGGAGTCTACTTCTCAATAGAGGTGGTTTACCCAAAATGGCTGCTGCCCGTAATACGCCTGCTCCCCACAACGCAGGCGTTCGAGCTGCTAAAGTCATCCGTTGGTCTTGGTAATCCAGACTATACGCTCCTAATAGTAACTGCAGTGGGCTGGCTCGCTGTTGCATATGCATTCAACGGCTACATGTACAACAAGGCGAAGAAAGAGGGAAAGCTCGCTCGCCTCGGCTGATGAGAGAAGCTTATTAAATATTCTTAAGCTGAACATAATTATCAGGTGATATTTAATGGCAAAATTCCCGGAAGCAGAAGCAACACTCATGAACATTAAGATTTGCAAGAAGTGCAAGTCAAGGAACGCAAAGTCCGCTATCAAGTGCAGGAAGTGCGGCTATAAGTCGCTCAGGCCACGAAAGAAGGGCAAGTCTGCCAAGGGCGGCGGCGGCGCACCCAAGTAAGGCTAGGCACTAATTTTTAATTACTTTATTTCTATCTTATTCCAGACTCCAGGTATTCCAGTTAGTTGGGACATTCGTCTCCGGTTTTTTGCCTTGCGGCAAAAAACTGCCTGGAGTTTGTAAGCGCATATTTGCGCAAGCAAACTGCGCCCTTACGCAGGGGTGGCGGAGCTCGGTCAAACGCGCGGGACTTAAGTGCCGCTCTTTCGGGTTGCCTAAAGAGCGGCGCCAGAAATGGCACTTAAGTTATGACCTCTGAAAAGAGGGATGATCTAAGAAATCCCGTGGCCTAGCGCCTACGCAGGTTCAAACGAAGGGCCCCAGCGGGCCCTTCGCAACCCATGCAACCATGGATTGCGATTCTGGAAATCCTGCCCCCTGCACTTTATTTTCTCTCGGAAGCTTGTGCCGTTGAAAACACAAGGTTAATTAATTTTTATCAATTGAAGCAACTGTGGGTGTGTTATAATGGGACAGAAATCTGATGATTCTAATAATATCGTATTAAACCAGGAAAATGAGGCCGTATCGGGCCCGCTGGCGCGCAATAAACGAAAGAGGGCGTTTGACAGGTGCAAGGAGCTTGTTGCCGTTGCTGCCATTGTCCTCTCCACTGCCGCGGTCACCGCAGTCACGACAAGATGCGGTGATTCAACTGAAGGGTCCAATGTTACACAGTCGGATACCGCTAGCACGACTGATATTGGCGAGCAGAAAGATGCTGGTCCAAAGGATACCGGCATTGGCCCGAAAGATATCGGCAGTGAAGATGCCTTTGATGGCGGCTCGCCCAAGGATGCTCAAACAACTCCTGATGAGGAACAGCCCGATGCTGGCCCAAAGGATACGGGCGCAGAGATGGAAACCCCTGACGGCGGGCAAACAACGGACGGCGGAGATCAAGAGCAAGCGGATGCCTCACAGCCCAATGACACTGGTAATACTACAGATGGGCCGCAGCAAACAGATGGCGGCGACCAATTGGAAGATGCAGGCGAAAAAGATGCAGAGACAACAGATGCTAACAAGGAGGACGGTTCCTCACCTGATGTAATAAGCACGGACGGCGGGGACCTGCTTGAAGATACTGGCGAAGGAGATGCAGGCACAGCAAAAGAATTGTGCGACGAATATCCCGGCATAACAATACCCATGTGGGCAAATGTGTCAGTCCCCTGGGACATGTTCGTAAAATACTTCTCAGGAGTAACTGGCTTTTCGGAAAAGATTGACGCGCTGAAAAATTATGTGACCGTAATTAACGGTAGTGGGGAGAAAGTTGTCCTTCTTGCGGGGCAATACGATGCGGCACTGCCTTCACAGATGAGAATAATTTCCGCTGATGTTTTATTCGCAGTGGCAGGTGTTGTCAAGCTGGATGGCACAACCGTGGATGGCCTATGCCTGCAACACATGTGGAGCGCCGCGGAGCTTGATGCGGCATTCCAGGCAATGATGTCTGGCACGGGGAACTGAGGGTGATGTTATGGGAAACAAGACAATATTCATCGTTATGATTTTGCTCTTTGCGAGCGCGGCTTTGGCGGCCGCACTCATCACAGTTCCGGCAAAGAACACCACAGTGTCAACCGTAAAGGTTAGCCCCGCCCCGCTCGTTTTCAACTATTCTGACAATGATGCAATACCCTCATTGTATCTCAGCCTAGGCCCAACCACGCCGATTGCAAACAAGAATTTCTCGATAGTGGTCACGGCGACGGATGATAAGGGAGTCAGTGCGATAAGGCTGCTGCTCTCAAACGGATGGCAGAACTTCTCGTGCAGCAACCAACCAACCTGCATGAAGGAATTCTCTACATACGAGCAGAACATGGGCACATACTATTACAAGGCAATGGTTATCGATAATGCACAGAAAGCTGCAGTGGGCTCAATCCCGATTGCGCTAACGCAGAAATGCCTGGAGAACTGGATGAAATACGGCAGCACCTGCCTGAACACCGACAAGCAGTACACTTCCTATTATGAGGCAAACGGCTGCGCAGTAACCACAACGCCCGCAGACAATGGGACTTATGTCTCATGCGACTACTGCACACCGAGCTGGCAGCCGCTGCAGAATCCGTGCACCATAAACGATTCGGCATTCACCTCCTACTATGATATATACACCTGCTTTGCGCAGACAGGGCTTGTATCAGACAATAATGTCCCGGCCAATCAGTCAACATTCTGCGACTACTGCGTCACTGACATAAAGTCAACTTCATTAGCATGCACAGCCAACGACACGCAGTACACGCACTTTTATGACACGAAAGATTGTTTCGGCATAACCGGATTGGTTGCAGACAAGGTCCCCGCGGACCAGCCGATGCCCTGCGATTACTGCACGCCTGCACTGGTTGGGCACAATTCCACATGCGCAATTACAGACACTTACACTAAATCATACACAGATTCAAACACCTGCTTTTCGATAACAAACCTTTCTTCTGACAAGGTTCCTGTAAACGAGACTTTGGGCTGCGACTACTGCGCACCTAACTGGCAGCCGCAGTACACATCGTGCGTTAGCGGCAACATGACCAAATATTACGTCGATGCGAACAATTGCTTTGCCATAACCAGTTTGCCATCGGACAACAACAAGCCAGCTAACGAGACAACGGGCTGCTCATCGGCAGGCCATCTTGAGCCATATATTGTTTTGCCGAATCAGTCAATATTGGTATCTGGCACGACCCTTGTGAACCAATCAAGAAATGTCACGGTAAGGACTGGAGTCAAATGCGTCGGCGGCCCCTGCAGCAATGTGACTGCGGCGCTTGACCCGCAGTTACAGATTGTTCCGAGAAAATTAAGAACATCGGTGATTACTGCCAAGCCCGTGGTTATCGACCAGCCGGTGATTACAAACCCGCAGGTGATTATCCTCTCGGCCAACCTGATAAAGAACGTCAATGAAACGCCGAGAATGGTCATTGTAGAATTCAAGGATGACGATTTCTCGCTGGATGACAAGGTGCAGGGAAAGAAAGTCAAGGACAACCAGGACAGGACAATAAAAACGCTGAACAGCGACGGGGAGAATTTCAAGGTAAAGTACAAGTATTCGCTGGTCAATGCAATGGCTGGTGAGATAAACTCAAAGGGATTGGATAAGCTCCTTAAGGACCCATCCGTTTCAGCGATTTATGAGGACTTCGTAGGCCAGGGCTCGGTAGCGCAGGGAAAGGAATCGCTCGGGCTCGACCATGTGAATAATTTCGTAATTAACGGGAAGAACCTCACTGGAAAGAACTATTCCATCTGCCTGATTGATTCGGGAGTGAATTACAACCACGAATCACTGGGCGGCGGCGGATACCCAAACGCAAAAGTCATTGGCGGCTGGAATTTCGTGCACAATATCAGCGACGTTTATGACCTGAACGGCCACGGCACCAAGATGTCCGGAATACTTGCAGGCAACGGCACGGTAAGGGGCGTGGCTCCCGATGCGACTTTGGTAGAGGCCGTAGTATTGAACGAAACCAACTGGTATGTCGGCTCAAAGGCATATGCGGCAATGGACTGGTGCTATGCAAACAGGGTACAATACAACATTGCGGCAGTCAGCATGAGCTTTGGGGATTCCATAGAAAATAATCTGACAACCTGCCCGTCGTACTTCAATGCCCCGCTAAGAAACATGAACCTTGCGGGAATGACTTTGGCCGCAGCTTCGGGCAATGAATGGTTTAACCACGGTATTGCCTATCCTTCGTGCTCGCCCTATGTGATTGGCGTGGGCTCCATGGATGACGGCAGGTATTTCGGCACAGGCCTCAACGACACGATAACGAACTTCACGAACATCGGCTTTGGAATGAACTTCCTGCTTGCTCCCGGAAGGGGCATAGGCACCACTGACAGGGATACGGGGACGTCCTCATGCACGGGAACATCCTGCTCAACGCCATTCGTAGCTGCGGGCGGTTTGCTGATGAACCAATATTTGACACTGAAATACAACAGGACCATTAACAACCCGAAGATGTTCAACCTGCTCAACTCAACAGGAAGGCAGATCCCGATGGAGGACAAGGCCAGGTACAACGGGACATTCACGTTGCCCTATTTTGACGAGGCGCTGATGAGGTTTGAGGTTCCGCAGCATAAGGCGATTGTGTCTATGGTAAACACATCAAAGCCGTTCTACACATTGCAGCAGAACCCTGCATCCTGCGGCAATATGGCTGAAAACCAGGTTTGTGAAACCCAATGGAACGTCACGGCAACTGGGATTGTAGGCACCTATGAGTTCTACACGATATACAATTCGGGCAGCTCAGCGGCGAACACGACCAAGTTCAACGTGACCATTATCTAATCCTTTATTTTTTTAAAAACCGAAAGCCCCTGCATGAAAAAATGCAGGGAGAATATTCAAACCTAGCGTGACAGCGCCTTTAAAGTCACTTCGAATTCCAGCGTCTTGCCTGCAAGCGGACCGTTTTCGTCCAGCACTACTGTTTCGTTGTCGGCAGAGGCGACCTTCACAAGGCTCACGGCCCCCGAAGTTGGGTCGGCGATATTATACGTGCTGCCCGTTACCACATCAAGCCTGATTAGCAGGGTATCGTTGCTTACGCTCACGACTTCCATCGGGAGGCCGGATTGCGTAAACTTCTGGCCAACGTCCATTGAAAACATCAGGGTAACGGTGTCGTTGGTGAAATTGTATATGGAAAGGCTGCCCACTGCAGCCGGCAGTGCCTCGCCCGCCTTGATTGTAATGTTGTCCTTTTCCAAATCGCTCCTGGCGACGTCCTGGAAGCGGGATATGTTATAGTAGCGCGGCACGCTGGCCATCTTCGCAGGGTCGGAGAGGCCGTAGCCGTCTATCGGCGCTACTGAGAAGTTCTTCGACTCGCCCACTTTCATCCCCACAACACCGTTTACAAATCCCGGAATAATACCATGGTTGGTAAGCAGCGCGAATGTAAGGGGCTGGTAGCCCGCATTTGCATTGTAAATTCCCGCGCTCATTGCCACATCGGGCAGGGAAGTGTCCAGCACCTGCCCGTCCACGCGGAGGGTGTAATCCACCGTGACGTTGTCACCGTACTGTGCGGTGAGTGCGGCGGGCTGCGTTGAATTCTGCGTGGAATTTTGCAGCGGAGTTGTTCCCTGGTTGGTGCATCCAAAAAGGAGGATGCCGAACATCAGGAATGCGGACAACAGCAGGAATTTTTTCATAAAGATATTCATCCAGAAATGGTTTTAAAGTTTCTAAAAATCTCCCTCAATCAGTCAATCATTATTTCCCTGCCGGTTTTGGTTTCCTTGACATTGATGAGCAGTGCCAGGGCAGCGCCAATGGCCACGATTATGGAAGAAATCACGAAGACCTCACGGTAGGAAAGTATGTCCGCGCGCAATATCATGAGAGGGACAACCTGGCTGAGTACGACAGGGTTGAGGCTGTTTATCACGCTATTCTGCGCAATTGCCAGCACGTTTGCGTTTATTGCGCCATTAAGTATGGATGCAAATATGGCAATCCCAAATGCGCCGGCGATGTTCCGCGTCAGCGCCAGCACGGATGAGGCTTCGCCGACCTCGTCATCCGGCACGGTGGATGCGATGATCGAGGTGCGCTGGGACATCGCGAAGCCCATGCTGAACGCCATGACGAATATGGGTATCATAAAATCCAACGCGGTTGCGCGCGCGTCCATCGCAAACGAGAACATGTAAATGCCGATGGCAGCGCCAAAAGTGCTTATTGCAATTACCACGCCGGGCCTGACCCTGCCGATGAGCTGCGCGCCAAGCGGTGCGGCAAGCACCATGCCGAATGCCATGGGCATGAAAAGATAGCCAGTTTCAGTTGATGTGTAGCCGAGGAAAGATTGGACGAATACAGGCAGGATAAACAGGCAGCCCATCATTCCCATGAACACGACGAAATTATTCGCAAGCGTGGCCGTAAATGCGCTATGGCTGAAGAATTTGAAATCAACCAGCGGCTCAGGATGCTTCGAGTCTATGAGATAGAACAGATAGCCGAATAGGATTACCGCCGTATAGCAGAGCAGGCTGTAGGGCGATGTCCAGCCCCATTCCAGCCCCTTATCAAGCACGAGGACAAGGCAGGAAAGCGCAACACCAAGCGTAATCGCGCCCCAAATATCAAACTTCTCGGTCTTCTTTTCGGATACGGATTCATTGATGAACAGCATTGCCATGGCCATGCCAAGAAGGCCCACGGGGAGATTAATCAGGAACACCGAGCGCCAGCCGAACGTGTCAACGAGCGGGCCGCCAATCAACGGGCCGAAAACTGCCGCAGCTGCAAAAGATACTGACCAAATGCCAAGCGCTTCCGCACGCTCCTTTCCGTTCCTGAACGTCATCACGATAATCGCCATGGCGGTGGGATAATCGGCCGAGCTGGCAATGGCCTGTATTATGCGGAAAACAATCATGGATGACAGGTCCCAAGACAGGCCCGCAAGCACCGAGCCGATAATGAATATGGTGAAACCTGCCATATACACCTTTTTCCGGCCTATTGTATCTCCAAGCTTGCCCCACACCGGCACGAAAACCGCATTCGCCAGTATGTAGGCGGTGGCAATCCAGCCTGCTTCGGAAATCGTAATGGAAAAATCGCCCATTATTTTGGGGAGCGCAAGATTCACGATGGTCTGGTCAAGGCGCCCCAAAAAAGTCCCGACTATGACGGTGAGCAGCACGAGCCACTTCAGGGTATCAGCTTTGCTCGGCATCTTTATCCCGTTGATTTGTAAACCCACATCTTGGCCGACATGCCGTTTTTAATATCGGGATTGCCCAGGCTGTCAAAGTTGGCCCGCACCTCAAATTCCTGTTCCTGGCGCTTGTCCGATATGCTGAAAACAATATCCTGCGACCTGGGAGTGGTTCCGACTGATTCGACCGTGCCCTCAAATTGCTTTGAGCCGAACGCATCCACAGTGAAAACAACGCGCTGCCCCGGCTTGATATCTGCAAGCCCCTTGTCTTCCGCTATCCTGCCGATTACGCGCAGCTCGCGGGGGTCAAACATCTTTACAAGCACGTCCTGCGGACCGACAATCTGCCCTGGCGTTTTCTTCACGTATGTAATAATGCCATAGCTCTTGGCCTCAACGTAATTGTCGCCGATCTTGACCAGCTTTTGGCCCGGCGCCACCTCATCGCCCTCATCAACATAGATATTATCAAGTGTCCCGGATGTTTGCGCGCTGAGCGATATGATGGGCGCGCTTATCTCGGCTTTTTCAAGGTATATCTTCTGCTGCATGTCCTGCAGGTAGAGCATCCCGCCAATCAGCGCTATAATCAGTATAACCACTAGGGCGTCGAGCAGCCGCACGTTCTGATTTCCCATCAGGTTCCTTAGCGACCCTATTCCCAAGCCTTTTTTCGGCTCATCATGCTTTTCAAGCGCTGCCTCAATTTTCTCAAGTTTTGCCCTATGCTCCACCATATTTCTCCCTCAGTATCTTTTCCATAATTGCGTTCACATTCTCAAGCGAATTGCAAAGGTAATCCAATTCATAATCGCTAAGCCCGGAAATGTTTTTGCGGATTGCTTCCCGGACATTGCGCTTCAGCTGCTTTGTGAAGGCCCTGCCTTTCGGCGTTATCTCAATCATAACGACCCTGTGGTCCTTCTGGCCCTGCATGTGCCTGACCTTGCCTTCACGCATAAGCTTGCCGACGATTGCAGTCATATTCGGCTTTGAGCGCTGCAGCTGATAGCTCAGCTCGGTCATGGTCCTTGGCTTGCGCATGAGCATCCAAAGCACCCAGTATTGCGGGTGCAGCGGTGGCGGTTTCATCCCCTGGCTGCCCTTGCATCCCATGAGGCGGAATACCCTTACCAGTGAGATGAGCCCCTCCGCCACACGCTCGTGTTTAGTCTTTTTCATAATCCCTTTCCGCGTTTATTAAAAGCAGTAAATATAAATAGTTAACTTTTTTAACCATTTTGCGGGTTTGTGGTTTACATCAGTGAAACGGGGCTAAGTGTAGCCAGCACTTTCCCTTTTTATTTGTTACGAGTGAATCAACTGTCATGAGAAAAATGCTCCTTCTTACAATGCTATTGTTTCTTGTTTCTCTTATGCCCCTTGTGTTTTCAGCAACAGAGGTCCATACTGCGTGCTTTGACGATTACGCATCATGCGCATATTCCTGCTGTGAATCGGCTGGAGGCACATTCAATCGGGAGCAGGGGGAATGCGAATGGAATACTCAGGGCAACATTGGTAAGTATGATGTGTGTGTGAGCAAGGGATGCACACCAACGCTATTAAAATGCACTAATGCAACTGAGGCGATTATGCAGAAGCATGAGGCCTGCCAGGGCACATGCGCCTCAGCCGATGAAAGCGCGGCAGGCAGCTGCTACAAAGCGTGCGATGATGAAGCACTGAAGGCACAAACAATCGGAGTTATAACCAAGGCAGGGAACTGCCCCGGTGCGCTTATACTGCTGTCAGCAGTGCCTTTGCTGTTCCTCACCGCGGGCATGCTGTTCGCAAAAATAGATGCCTAACCTTTCCCTTTTTATTTCTTGCCCCCAAATCATAACCATGAGAAAGATACTTTTGCTTATGGCGCTGCTCCTTGCATTCGGGGCGGCATTTGCGCTTGGTGCAGGCTGCTCGGAGAAGGCATACGTGGCGGCGTGCTCAGGCTGCTCCTTTGATGCGAACGGCAGGATGGACCAGTCCTGCTCAAGTGCGCAGAGGGCAGGAGGGATTGCATGCGTAAGCGCTTCCTATCCGATAATGAGCGCCAAGTATTCCGCGGGCCAATGTCCGGGCGTGGATGCGTGCGCATCAGAGCTATCTTCATGCGTCTCTTCGGTCTCCTCAGGAAATGACAAGGCGAACTGTGAGGAAGGCAGCGCACATACCTGTTATGCGGCTTCAGACTCGTGCATACAGACCGCTGCAAAGAACTGCGGCGAGTTTGAGGGGCAGACGTGCTCCGGCTCAAGCGGCCTGATCCTTGCGGTTCTCGGGATAGTGGGAATGGCGTCCTACATTAGGAGCAGGAAAAACTAAATTTAGTCAAGGCTCCACGGGAAGAAGAGCGTGGAGTATTTTTCATTTTCTTTAAGCGCCAATGTATATACGTCCTCATGATGCAGGTTGTAGAGCAGTATTGCCTTTTCCTCTCCGAGCATTTGCAGCCCATTCACCATTACCGGCGCCATTTCTTCCCTGAAATGCCCAATCAAATTGCAGCACCTGATTATGTCAAACTTGCCCACGTTAAATTCTGCGTTAAGCGCCCTAATATATTCATCCGGGTTCAGCACGTCAAACGGGAAGAACACAACCTCAGCAAAACCCTCCTTGACGCGCTCAATGCGCTGCTGCCTTATGTCGCCGCCGAATACAATATGGCCGATGCCGTGTTCAGCACAAATGTGCTGCGCAAGCTCAATGGTTGTGACACCGATCACCGATGCGCCGCCGATGTAGCCGCCCACGCCCACATCCAATACATTCAAAGGCCACTTGCCATTGAGATGAGAGAGATATTTCGAAATGATGCGCTCGGTTGCACGCAGCCTGTGAGGCTCAGTATGCGTATTGGTCGCTTTTGAAAGCAGCTGCACAAGCTGCTCCTGCAGTGCAGGGTCTGCGATAATCTGCTGCAACAGCTGCGAATATTTGCCGTAGGAATATGATGCTGTATCGCCCAGGAGCCCGTTTACCGCCCTATATACTATAGTTGAGGTCAACTGCTCATCGTGCAGCCCGTTCATTTTCCTGAACTCGTTAATCCGCCTTTCCAGCTTTAGCCCGTAGTGCGAGCCAATAACGCTTTTGAGCGCTTCCCTTTCCATATCTGTATCTGCATGCATCATATTGATTGGGCGTTTTCGGATTAAAATAGGTTGCGGTTGAACCTTTTATTAATTACGGGAGAATTGCATTCGTATGTGTCCAGAGGCCTACGCACAAAAGCGCAAAGAGGATGAAGAGGAGACTGAAGAGAAGAAAGACAAGAAGAGGCGGGCACGGGAGAAGGTGTTTGAGCAGAAGCGCGAATACCATTCGCCGGAAGCAAAGATTGAGACTGCTCCTAGGACAGAAACAAAGGCGCCCCAGGAAGAGCGCAGGCCCACCATTGAGGCGTCAATAAAAACGACGGTTCAGGAGAAGGACATCGTTATTGATGACAAGGGCACATTGTCAAAGGACTATTCGGCAAAGGACACGCTCAAGTTCCAGAGGACCGACACGTTCGAGTCGCAGAGAAAGATTGAGGAGGAGACGAAGAGGAAGGAGGATGAGAACAAGCGCACGGCAAAAGAGAGCGTGGGCCAGCAGCTCAAGATGAAATCAAAATCGCCTGAAGAGCTGCAGCGTGAGGAGATGAGAAAGCGCGTGCGCGAAGAGGAGAGGCTGGCGGAAGAGCAGAAGCAGTCAAATGAGCGCGAACGGGCGAAGAAAGACGTTGTAAGAATAGAAAAGAGGAAGCTGCAGAAGGAGGAAGTGCCGAAGGAGAAGATTGTGATTTCGCACAGGGACAGGGTTGAGGAGCAGAAGAGGGTGGTGCAGGAGCACATTGACAGGCAGAGAAAGGTTGCAGACCAGAGAACGAGGGAAGTCGAGCAGCTCAAGGAGAACCTCAACAAGAAAAAGAGGAACGTGAACAGGGAGATTGAGATATTGCAGAAGATACTATTGGGCGGCGCGTTCAGGGGCAGGAGAAAGGGTGCGATTGGAAGGTTCGCAAAATCACTTGACGAGTTCGTAAAGTCGCTATCGGCCAAGAAACAGAGATAATGCCCCAATGGCGTAATCTATTCCTTAACAAATCAGTCCGTCTTGATGAAAATCATCTTTTCCTTATTGTCAAGTATGAAGTAGCCCATCCTTTCGAACTGCACCACTTCGCCCTTTACGATATTCTTTGCCGCTGATGCCTCGCACATTCCCTTTATCTCAACCAGGCTCTTGCCATTCTTCTCCTCGCCGTTGAACGGCCTGTCAAGGTACCAGAACGTGCAGGGGACTGCGGTATTCGCATCAACCCACTGCAGTTTCTTAGAGTCCCTGACCAGCTCCTGGCTGATGTAAACTTTGCACTCGGCGCCCTTTCCCTTATCGAGCTTTACTATGTTAATGTTCCTCAGGTCTTTCAGGCGCACCAGCTCGAGCTCGTGCAATTCATCCAGGTCCTCGCCGCTAATGTACAATTCATCTCCGAATGGAACCGGCCTGGAGTTCATCTCAAGCGTCGGGTGCATCCTTATTGCAATCACGCCGCTTCCAATCCCCTCTATCTTGAGCTTCTTCGGCTCCTTCACCGCATAATAGTGCTTGGCAACCGGCTCGTAATGCCTTCTCGTTTCCGCAAGCAGCTTCTTCAGGTCCGTGTTGACCTCCAATTTACTGAGCCCGAATGAGAGCACGTATTCCTCAATTGCCTGCCTAGGTATGCCTCTCCTCCTCAACCCTGCAAGCGTGACAAGCCTCGGGTCATCATAACCGGAGAAGAACCCGCTCTCCACATAGGGCTTTATGAGCCTCTTGCTCACAGGATAGCCGTCTATTGCAAGGCGCGCGAACTCATGGTAGGAAGGCGCTTTCAGCCCCGCATATTTGAGTATTGTTTCCTGCAGCTCAGCGCGGAGCTCAAACTCCTTGGAGCGCATCACGTGCGTAACTCCAATGAGCGCATCGCTCACAGAAGTTTCCAAATCATAGGTCGGGTAAACTCGGTATTTCTTCCCGAACTTGTAATGCTGCGCATCTAGTATCCTGAAAATCGCAGGGTCGCGCATGGTGGTGTTGAGCGATTTCATATCGCCCTTGAGCCGCACAATCGCCTCGCCCTCTTTCATGGTGGTCTTCATCTTCTCCCAGAGCTCGGCATTCTTTTCATTTGGGTTTGAGCGGCAGGCGCATTCCTCGCCCTTCCCCCTCTTCTCCTTTGTCTCTTCCTGGGAGCAGGTGCACACGTAGGCGTTGCCCTCCCTGACCAGCTTGTCGCCAACTTCAATTATCTTATCAAACATGTCGGAGACGAAATAGACTGCATCGGGCTTTATCCCGAACCACGCGATATCACTTAGGATTGAATCAACGAACTCCTGCCTGCTCTTCTCCGCATTGGTGTCATCGAACTTAATGTAGAACTTTCCCTTGTATGTGTCACAAACCTTCTTGTTGATTAGCATTGCCTTTGTATGGCCGATGTGCAGGTATCCGTTGGGCTCTGGCGCAAATCTCGTAACGACCTGGCCCTCAACCGCGCCCTCAATCTTCCACTCCCTCTTCTCCTCCTTTTTCTCCTCGACCATGCCATAGCTGGCGTACTCTTTCTCAACCTGCTCCTTCTTCAGGAGGTTCACATCATCGCAGGTGCCCCTGATTTTTTCCAGCAGTGATTTCATATCGGCCTTTGCATCGGGCATCTCCGCAATGGCCTTTCCCACAATGGCCTTGATATCTGCCTTGCCGTAATCGTGTGCATTCTTTATGGTGATTTTTCTAATGAGCGCATCCAGTTCCATAGGCAACACTTCTTCAATTCATCAGGCATTTCATTTTTCGTGCATTTAATCCATGCAGAGCCCTTTCTCAGCCCCCTGGCCAATCCAGCCCCGCAATACATTCTCCAATTTCTCATTCTTCCTGAGCCTGTAGGCGACCTTTACAATAGGTGTTCTTATCTTCAGTAATTCACTTAAATCTGTGGGTGTGGCCGAGATTACCACTGACGGCTTTGCCTTCTCAATTAACCTGCCCAAATCGGCAATCTGCGACTGTGAATAGCCTACTGCGGGCACAACCTTCACAATATGCTTGTACTTCTCATAGAGCTCCTTGTATACTCCCACAGCAAATTTCGCCCCATCCAGAATATTGCATTTCTCGCGTTTCGCAACCAGATATCCAATCCCATAGGGCATCTCGCCGTGCGTTACCGTTGGCCCGTCATCAATCACCAGCACTCTCTTCTTGTCCGCTGCAGTGAGATGCCTGTCCATGAACGCATCCATTGATATTTTGATTACTTTCGCATGCGGGTTGCACTCCTTGGCATTTTTCTCAATAACCTTTGCGCCCTCCTTTGCATGCTCCCACTTGTTCAGCGCAATCACATTGGCCATCCTGAAATTCGTTTCTCCGGGGTGATAACCCATCTCATGACCCGCGCGCATCGCATCGGCAACCGTAATCATCAAATCCGGCCTGAAGAACGGGAAATCATTATTTCCCCCGTCCCAAATCACCACGTCCGCCTCGCTCTCAGCGCTGCGCAGGATTTTTTCATAATCAATCCCCGCATACACAACAAACCCGTTGCGTATGTGCCTTTCGTAATCCTCCCTCTCCTCAATGGTGCATTCCTGCCTGTCCAAATCGTGAAGTGATGTATATCTCTGCACCGCCTTCTTTTCCAAATCGCCGTAGGGCATCGGGTGCCTAACTATCGCAACCCGTTTCCCGTTCTTCCTGAGCCAGAGGCTCAAGTATTCGGTGAGCGGGCTCTTGCCTGCGCCCGTCCTTGTGGCGCACACGGCAACAACTTTCTTTGTGCTCTTTAGCATTGTTGCGTTTGGCCCCAATAGGAGAAATGATGCGCCCGCAGCCTGCGCCCTTGATGCAAGATGCATCACCGTGTTGTGGTTCAAGTCGGAATATGCAAGACACACATAGTCAACCTTCTTCTCTGAAACAATCTTCTCAAGGTCCTTCTCGTGGAATATGGGCACGCCGTGCGGGTAGAAACTGCCGGAGAGCTTGGGCGGATATGCCTTCAGCTCAACTGGGAGCTGCTCTGCAAACGTGAAACCCACAACATCATATTCGGGGTTGTCCCTGAAGACCGTATTGAAATTGTGAAAATCCCTTCCAGCTGCGCCCAGGATGAGCACGCGCTTTCTTTTCAGCAATGAGCCGAGAATTGGCAAATGTGTCATGCTTTTTAATTTTCCCTGAAAGTTAATAATATGTATGATTTGACCCGTCCGCTCCAGGATAACTTTTACATGTCTGAAGGCATCATCAGATACTCGCTCATTAAAAGCCATGCGGTCCCATCTATCTCGCCGTCCGTGCACTATGCGAGCGCAATATTCGAAGGCCTGAGCATAATCGCACTGCGCAAAGGCTCAAAGCTTAAGCTCGGCCTGTTCCATCCAAACCTGAATTTTGAGAGGATGCGCCACAACCTGCTGGCGCTCGGCTACAACTGGGAATTGTACAGCGATGAGCAGATTATTGAGAGCATATTCACAATCTGCGCATTGAACGGCTGGAACAACGTCATTGAATTGGAAGGCGCGAACACGGTGATACAAAGCGATAACGGCGAGTACCAGAGGATTTATGTCCGCCCGCTCATCTACTCAAATTACAACGGCATTGGAATAACCGAGCCAAGGGATACGGAGCTCATGCTCAACCTTGCGCCAATGGGCGAGTACATCTCATCATCTGACCCTGCTGGCGTCACTGCCCTGCTCTACCCGCACCCGCGCAATCTCGCATTCCCGCAAATCAAGGTTTCAAGCAATTACCAACTTTCAATCCATGCGAAGACCATGCTCGCAGCCTACAACGGTGTCAATGACCTGAAGTGCCAAGAGGCAATGTTCCAAAACAGCGGGGGAAACCTCACCGAAGGCACGGGCGAAAACATGGTGATGATAAAGGATAATGAGCTTATCGCGCCGCCGCCAAGCGAAGGCGCACTGCCGGGCATAACCTACCGCATCGCATTCATGATTGCGCAGGAGCTTGGGCTCAAGACGCGTTTCGGCACGTTCAAGTACGGCGACATTGAATCCGCGGAATCGCTCTTCTTCACTGGAAATGCGGCAGGCATAGTGCCCATAAAGCGCGTCGTGCGCGTCGATGGGAAATATTCAGTTATTGATTACAAGGATTCAAAAGAGGGTGGCAGGAACAGCATAATGGCCAGGATTAAGTCGGAATACAACCGCATCCTCACGGGCGACACCGCCTATGGCAACTTTTTCACCTATATGGACGACTGGATTGATGACAGCAAGCTTACCGAGCTGAACAATTTGGGCGCGGATTTCAAGAGATTGCTCACCGATGAGAACCGCAGGTATGACGGGACCAACAGCACCGTGCTCTCATTCATGGAAATCACGCCCGCAGTTTCCGTTTCCCGAAAATACTACGATGACAAGAAATGGATCCTCGAGAAGCTCGGCATTAAGGACTACTTGAAATAAAAAAGGAGTGCGGCTCAACATCACTTTCGTGATGTCGCCTCATTTTCAAAAAAAATGCGGCTGCCGAGATTTGAACTCGGGTCTCAGGCTTGCCTCGATTTCTTAGTGCAGGTTCCTTGCTGCGCAAAGAAAGTGCTTGGAAGGCCAGTGTCCTACCAGGCTAGACTACAGCCGCCTGTGATTTGTTTAATCTATAAAGTATTAAAAAATAGAATTAGGGGGTTAGGTGTAGACCACACGAGGGAAGGGGGTCTCCCCCTTCCATCAGTGAATGGGGCTGCCCAGATTTGAACTGGGGTCTCGAAGTTTTTCATACCAACCCTCTCGAGAGGGGATTGGGTCTTATGGGAAGGGGACACTTCCCCTACCCATACCCGAACCTCGAAGCATACCAGGCTAGCCCACAGCCCCATATTTCTCCACGTCTTTGAAGATATCTTTACTTTTAGAAATCATAGTTTTTAAATAGTTTGACCGCCTGGCAATCTCATCATAAATCCTGCTCTCGCCCCAGCCGTTGGCGAACGCAATCTCCTCGATGACGCGGGACTTGGCGGGCGTGCGAACGACCGTGTCCTTCTTGGGGTCATACTGGTAGATGTGCCTTATCATAATGGCGCCCTTGTTCTCAACGAGCTCGCACACCTCAAACACCTTTCTCGTCTCCTGCACCTTGCCGCCGCTGATGAATTTCAGGAATCTCCTCTGCACAATCACCAAATCAATGGCGTTAATGTCCGAGGGCATCACGTCATTGTAGCGCAGGCGGGAGACGAGCTCCTTGGCGCTGTGCGCGTGCATGGTCGCGTAGCAGCCGCGCGCCTGTCCCGCGTTCATGCTCTCTATCATCGCGAGTATCTCCTCCTTTGAGCGCACCTCGCCGATAATCACGCGGTCAGGCCGCATGCGCAGGCTGTCCTCAATCAAATCCTTCATTTCAATCCCCAGGGGCGGATTGGTCTTCATCTTCACCTGGTGCCTGTGCGGGATAACGATCTCAGGTGTCTCCTCAAGCATTATTACGCGCTCGCTTGACGGCACAAAAGAAAATAGCGCATTGAGCGTGGTGGTTTTTCCCGCCGCGGTATTGCCGCAGATGATAACGTTCTTGTCATTCTGGAAAACCGTCCAGAGGAAAGCGAGCAATTCGTAATTATATCCCGTCTTGATGAGCT
Organism: uncultured Microcaldota archaeon; assembly: GCA_903832205.1. Classification (GTDB taxonomy): domain Archaea; phylum Micrarchaeota; class Micrarchaeia; order CAILAH01; family CAILAH01; genus CAILAH01. Next base: position 26,505 of record CAILAH010000038.1, read on the forward strand.
CGCGCAACGTGAGCGGTGATTTCTTGAATTTTCTTATTGTGAGCTCAAGGTCAGAAACAGGCTCAATGGTGGCGTGAAGCCGGGAGCCGTCAGGCAGCACCGCATTAAGGCGCGGATTCTGCAAAGTGATGCGCCTCCCAATCGTCCTTGACATCTTGTTGATGACATCTATGAGCGCATTCCTGTCGGTGAACATCACGTTCGTGTCCAGCCATCCCTTCTCCCGATGAAAAACGAATATGGGATTGTCAAGGCCGATGACTGCAATCTCCTCCAGCATGTCATCCTCCAGCAAATAGGTGATGGGCCCGAATGCATAGGTCGCAAGATAGGCGGCATCAGCGAGGTAGCGCACCTGGTCATCATCGGCCTTTATGCCGTTCTTCCTGAGATTCTGCACCAAAAGCTTGTTGACAACCTGCATGGCGATGGTGCCGTTCTCAATCACTTCGTCCTTGACGGTATCGCTGAACTCCTTGCACACATCCTCTATTACCTGGAGCTCGTCAGGGCTAAGCTTCTGCACGCGCACCTTGTATTGGCCGCCGTCAAGGACTCTCCATCCCACCCAGCCCATAGAACAACCTCATCCAACAATCCAGCTTTACTTTGCAGGCAACACATCTTTCCTGCTTTGCCGGCCACACAATTTTTACTTCCCGAACCTTCTTTGCCTGTTTGCGTAATCCGAAAGTATGGCCTCGAAATCCTCCTTTGTGAAATCGGGCCAGTACTTGTCCACGAAAAACAATTCGCTGTAAGCGCTCTGTATCGGCAATAGTCCCGAGAGCCGGTACTCGCCTGACGTGCGTATAATCAAATCGGGCGGAGAAATCTCGCCCGTCCAGAGGCGCTTCATTATTTCTTCCTCATTAACCTCTGAAATCTTGCCGCTCTTGTAATCCTCAGCAATTTTGCGCATGCAGTCAACAAGCTCAAGCTTGCCCCCGTAATTCAAAAGGAAATTGACGTTGTACTCCTCGTTCTCTGCGGACTGCTGTTCCGCCCTGTGAATATAATCCTGCAGCTGCTTTGGCAGGCCGTCAATCATTCCGTAGAATTTTACGCGCACTTTGGGATACTTGCTCTCATTTCCCGCGCTCTTTTCCTTATTTGCCCTCTGCAGTATGTCAATCAGTTTCGTTTCAAACAGGCGCATGAGCCCGCGCACCTCATCCTCGGTCCTGCCCCTATTCTCCGTGGAAAATCCCCAGAACGTTGCGTTATGAATGCCCTTTTCCTTGCACCACTTTAGCACTTCCCCTATGAGCTCAATGCCTGCCTCGTGGCCTTTCAGCACGTCCAGGCTATTCTGCTTTGCCCACCTGCGGTTGCCGTCGGGAATGAACGCCACGTGATTGGGAACCCGAACCTCGCTGGGGGACGATTTATTCTCAGAAGCCATGATTGCACCCGATTTCGCTAGGGGACGATTGTGCTGATGTAATCCATATCACCTTTCTTCTCGATGTATCCGGGGAGGCCTGCCATCCTGCCCGCCCTGATGAACATCCCGATTGCCAAATCGTTCGAGATGTTATACAGGTATCTTACGCGCGCGTGTTTTTTTAATTCATTGAAATATTTGGCCATGCGCCAATCATACTCATGAACCTTTTGGTTGGCGATGCACTCCGCGGCAATATTGGCAGAGATGGTGGAGAAATACACTCCGCCGCCGCTTGTGGCTTTTGAATAGCCGCCCGCACCTCCAATTAGTATTACGTTATCCTTTGCGTTCTTGGCGCGGGGGCCGAGGGGTATGGGGCCGCCGAACCTTCTCAGCGTCCTCTGCACGTTGATTCCCGCGAGCGCAAGGAATTTTTTCATCCGCCCGTTAACCATCTGCCCGCTCGATATGCCGAACCCGCAAATTCCCTTGCCGTCCTCCAGAGGGACCACCCAGCCGAAGAATCCCGGGAACATCTTCTGCGACAGATAGACGGAGACCATATTATCATTGACTATATCCTTGGACTCGATAATCTCCTGGTACCCCATGGCATAGGACTTGATGGGCGCAAACCCCTCAATCCTGGCGACCGTGGAGTTGGCGCCGTCCGCGCCTATCACCGTTTTTGCCAGATAGTCGCTTTTTGAGGCAATCTTGGATGCGAGCCGTATCTCGGCACCCGCTTTCTCAGCCATGCCCACATATATATTATCAAGAAGCGCCCTGTCAACGATGTATGCCTGCACATCTTTCTTTCTGATGGTAAATTCCTCACCGTGGGGGCCAAAAACGTGCGACCCGTATGCCTTGTTCAGGATAGACCTTTTGTAGGGGAATCCGCTCTCCTCAAGCCCCTTTACCGAGATGATGCCCGTGCAGTGCTGGGGGAGGCCGATTTGGGGGTCCTCTTCGGTTATTACGACGTCAAGACCCCTCTTTGCAAGCTGATGCCCAGCCACTCCGCCGCTCACTCCAGCTCCGACGATGTGGACATCAGCTTTCATTCGTATCACTTTGCAATAATTTTACTAATATCAAACCGCGACCATAGTATAGCACACGCTACTTTTGCTTGACAGGAAGCCCCAATAGCATATCACAGCCGGCAGGCTGCGCTATCTGTCCCGAGCCGACAAGCTTTACGTATCCCAGGAACGGGAGAGTGAACCAGGACTTGCCGAGCACCTGCGATGAGTTTGCCAGTGAATTGGTGCGTGTAAGGGACGTATCATACGCCTGCACGTCAAACATCGGGTTATTGTCGCCCTTTATCATATAGTACGTCTCGTTATCGACGCTAATCCTAACTACCGCCCTGTGGATGATGTCGCCAATTGCTGCGAACAGGTCATCCCTCTTGGGCCTGTAAACCACAATATCGCTGGAGCGATTGGTTGCATCAATGTACTTGCCCCCAATCGTAACACCTTCAGTGCAAATCGCCTGGCCATCCTGGCCTGCAAGCTTCACATCGCACACTGAACACTTGTACTGGAGCACCTGCCCCAGCGCCTCCTGTCCGGTCTTGGGGTCGATTGAGCAGGGCCTCACAAACAGGTTCTCATCAAGGCACTTGCCGCAGATGTAATGCTCCTCGCCGTTCGCGATGAGCGTGCTGAACTGCTCTTTTGTAAGTGTAACCTCTTGCGTGGAAACTGGCGCGTTCTGCAAAAAGACCACATCGCCCCTCTGCAGCGTGTTGAGCATGCTGCAGGAGACCACCGCATTGAACGGCGATGATGTCCCGAAAATGATTGATGCCGCAAACAAAACAGCGAGCGCAACTGCAATGGCAACCACAATCTCCTTGAGCTCGTGCTTCAGCCCTTTTTCCTTGGCGCTCTGTATGCTTTCCGCAACCACTCCCACCATGAACAGGAGCGCAGCAGAGACCGCGAGCATATCAATCCTGGTGAGTATGAAAACCACCGCAAGCGCAACCGCGGCGATGTAGAGCCACTTGCCCTTGTTTATCTTCGTGAGAAGTTCCATGTCTTTTTCATTCGCCATTGGTGCACCCTTGGCGCAGGCGCCACATTTCCTGAGGCATCCTGCAATAATATCTGCGGCGCGAACTGGCCCATATCCGAATTCACGGACCTGCCCGGCCGCATCGCTGTAGATTAAGCCCGTGTAAGAAATATAATACCTGCCCGCCCTGTGGATTTCCCTCAGCAGCGCATCCCAGCCGCAACTGGGGGAGCAGATTTGTCCCCGCGAACGGACGGGGCGCCATCAATCCAATAATCCGGACTCATTTCTTCATTTGGAGAACGCGTCCTTCATGCCCTCGAATGTCTCAACTGCCTCCTTGGCAGCCTGCTTGAGCAATTTTCTCGCGTCCCCTTTCTTCGTCTTAAGAACCAGCTTCGGCGGGTCCCTGTTCGGGTGGCCCACAACATAGGTGACGAATTCCACGTCCTTATTCTCAATGAGTATGTCCTTTAGCACTGAGGGTATGCTGTACTCCTCGCCAATGAACTGCACTTCTATATGATTTTTCTCGTCAACAGTGAAATTCAGCTTCATACCATCACCTCTAAATATGAGGACGCGATTTTCCTCGGCTCGCTCTTGTTGCAATTTGAGCAGAACAATTTATTATCCTTCCTGAGCACCATGGCCTGCCTGCACGATGAGCAGAACGCCTTTATCACGCCCAGGTCATTTGCCTTCATGGCAACGTCAATCCCGCCGCGTGCAATTTTCGAAACCTCAACCTTTACGAGGTCGCCCGAGCGCACCGCCTCACTCATGCACTTCATGTACACGCCGTAGGACTTCACGCCCTCAATGCGCATCATGGCGAAATCATTGGCAAGGTTAACCCTGTTTTTGCCGGTCCTGTCATAATCAAAAAGCGTCATCATGGCATGCGTCTCGCCAACATTGTCAACCACCGCGTAGAACTGCTGCCCAACTTTCACGCCCAGGACCGTGCCGAATGATGGCTCTATGCCAAGCGTCCTCTTCTGCTCGTCCACGATTTTGTTGCCGCACAGGCCTGCCCTGACCTGGTCGTCTTCCGAGTAGGCGCCGTCACCGGCAGCAAACTCGATTTCGTCCCCGAGCACCTTTCCAGGTGTTTCCATGGATAGTTTAACATTATTAGGTTTAAATACTTTCCAAAACAATTTTAGTCCGATGCCAAAAAAAATGCTTGTCCTCTGCATTGACAGGGATGCCGACCTGAAAGAGAAGGTCGGCATTGCCGGCCCGATAATAGGCAGGGCAAGGAACCTCGATGCGGCAAACAGGATACTGCTTAAGGATCCTGAAGAGGTGGACGGCAACACGATTTTCGAGGCGGTAAAACTTTTCGATTCGATGAAGGCGAACGGCGAGGATGTCGAGGTCGCAACGCTCACCGGAGACCAGTCGCGCGGGTACACCGCCGACAGGGAGGTCGCGGAGCAGCTCGATAGGGTGCTCACCGAATTCCCCGCGGAGTCGTGCATATTCGTGGGCGACGGCGCGGATGACGAGCAGATTATGCCCATCATCAACTCAAGGATGAAAGTGGACAGCGTAAAGCAGGTGTCCATGAAGCAGTCCAAGGAGCTTGAGAGGACATATTTCCTCATACTTGACAAGCTGAAGGAGCCCTATTTCGCAAGGATGTTCATCGGGCTTCCGGCAATCATTCTTCTCACATTGGTCATCAGCTATTCATTGGGGTTCGAGTGGAAGCCGGTCGCGGCGCTTGTCGGCCTCTACCTTTTGCTTAAGGGGTTCGGCATTGAGGACAGGCTTGCAAACACGCTTTCACATTTCAAGTTCAGCGCGGAGCAGGTGAGCACGATTGCATATTTCATCGCCCTGCCCCTGTTCGCGCTCGCATTATGGCTCTCCATTGATGAGTACATCAAGTGGGCGCCGTCAGTTGACAATCTGAAGGCTCTTGCATTCGGCGTGCGCTCGCTTGTGATATTCCTGGTGCCGCCGCTGGTGCTCGTCTTCGCTGGAAAATTCTATGACAACGTCAGGGACGGCAACAACCTGGGCACGCTGCGCATGCTGTTCTATTGCGTGATGGTGGGCATTACGCTGTTCATAGTGTGGACATTTGCGGGCTGGGTGATTGCGGAGGCATATTTCAGCGAGCTCGTTAACGCGCTCATAGTAAGCATCATATTCGGCACAATCGCAATGGAAACCGTGCAGTACCTGAAACGCGACTCAATCCACGGCGTTGATCTGCTCGGCAAGGAAGTCTACTCATCATCGGGCAACTACCTGGGCAGGGTTGTGAGCGTGAGTGACGAGGAGAAGGATTTCGTCTACACAAACCCCTGGAAGAAAAAGCAGGTGTGCGACTACGACCAGGTCAAGGATATTGATGCGAGGATCAACCTCATATAATGGTGAAAGCCACATGATACCTGAATCACAATACATCGAGGCCGCCATTGTTGTGCGCGACATGCGCATGCCGCAGGAGGTTACGCTCACCAAGGCATCGCTCATCAGGTGGCTCGCGCTTGCGCTCGGGCTTATCAACCCGAACGAGTCCCGCAAATCGCTCATCGATTTGGTTGAGGTTCTGCTCAACCACCAGCTGAAGGGCAGGAAGGGCATGACCGTTGATGAGATGATGGTGAAGCTCAAGGCCGCGGGCAAGACCTGCGGCGAGAAGACGGTGCGCTACCACCTGCTCCGCATGGAGAAGAAGGGAGTGGTGCGCAGGAAGAACAAGGAATACTCATTCCTGATTTCTGATTTGGATGATGCGGGCATCGAGTCCATTGCCGACTCATACGATACGAAATACAGGAGCGCGATGGGCAAGGTCAGGATGGCGCTTGCAAAGCTAAAAGGGATGTACTAATGGCCCGCGTTTTCGTTACCGGCGGCACGGGAAAGCTTGGCGCATACGTCATCAAACTCCTCCTTGGCAACGGCTATGAGGTTGTTGCGCTGAGCCGGGAGAAAAACATCAAAGGCTGCAGGACAATAAAGGGCAGCATGTCGGATTTTGATTACACGCAGATTAAAGGGTGCAGGCACGCGATTCACATGGCGGGCACAATCGACATGTCCCTCTCACCGGCGGATATCTACAGGATTAATGTGGAGGGCACAAAGGGCATTGTTGAGCACTGCGCACAGGCGGGCATCCCGCACTTTACTTTCATAAGCTCGATTTCCGTTTACGGGAAACGCAACAATAGCGACATAACCGAGAAGACCGCGCTCTCGCCGGATACGCCCTATGCGAAAAGCAAATTCCAGGGAGAGATGGTGGTGCAGGGATATGCGGGCGATGTGTGCATTTTGAGGCCGTCAATTATTTACGGGCCGGGGTTTGATACGGGGTTCAGGATGGCATACGAGCGCATAAAGGCAGGAAAAATGTTCCTGTTCGGTGACGGGAACAACCACGTCCCGCTCGTTCACGCTGCAGATGTGGCGAACGCAATCCAGCTCGCCGTTGCCGAGAACGCAACAGGAATATACAATGTGAACGATGAGGACGAGATGACGCAGAAAGAGCTTTTGGATTATGTCGCAAAGCTCACAAGCTCGCCTCTCAAATACAAGCAGATCCCAAGGCACTCAATCAGGCCGCTGCTCGCGCTCTACAATTTCTCACGCTCATTATCGAAGAAGCCGCCCATCCCAAGTGAATTCGTCGATATGCTCGCAACCGAGCGCATCGTTAAGACGGGCAAGATAAGGAAAGAGCTCGGGTTTCGGAATTCCTATCCGGCCAAGATAGGCATTGCTGAGTTCGTAGACTACCTATCAAAAAGGCATTCGTAAGGTTTAAATCACGTTATATCTCCTATAATCCCCGCTATGGCAGAATCCTCAGTTACCATTGTAAATTCCGGCACTGGCCTTACACAGCGCCAGATCAGCCAGGAGATTATATCCAGACTTAAGATGATGGTTAGCGAGGCAAAGAAGCTGCTCAGGCAGAATAACATACGCGGCGCGGAGAGAAGGGTACACGATGCGCTTAACCTTGACCCGAACAATCCACAGGCCACATCGTTATTGATTAAGCTTTATTCGGGCACAGGCCGCGCATTCAAGGCCAGGAAGCTGTATGAGAGCGCAATTGAGCGCGGCATCGCATCAGGGCATTCGCCCGTCCCTATTTATGAGGCGTACCTGCGTGCGAACAAATCCACCCTCGCCCACGAGCTGCATCTGTTTTCAATTGAGAAAGGCGTGGCCCCGGCCGATGCCAACTCTGCGCTCATTGCGGCATATTGCAAGTGCGGCCTTGTTGAGGAGGCACGTTCCATATTTGACACTGCATTGCAGGCAAAAGAGGTCAACCACTTCGCATTCCTTTCCTTGATTCTGGGCTATAGCAGAAAGGATATGCCCGCCACTGTCATTAAGATATACGGGCTTGCAGAAGCCAATAACATGTGCAATGATGACATAAACGATGCGATGATAATCACATTCGCAAAGGTGAACGACGCAGAATCCGCAGTCAGGCTGTTCAGCGGGTCACACAGGGGAATCATCCGCTCCCATGAGACATTCGCCTCATTAATGCAGATGTATGCAAGATTGGGTAACGTGCCCAAGGCACGCGAGATATTTGACCTGTCAGTTGAGAAGGGATATGCGGATAACGTGACTTACGGCATCATGATTGACATCTACTGCACCGGAAAAGATACTGGGAATGTAAAAGGGCTGCAGCAAAAAGCGCTTGGCGCAAACCAGCTTGATAAGAGGGCCTACGCGTCGCTCATCCACTATTACTGCTCAATCGGCGATATTGATGAGGCGCGCAAGCTCTTTGATGACGGAGCACCGAGAAGGAAGGTTGACAGCATGGACTGCACCACGCTTATGCACGTCTACCACGTCAAGTGGGAAATAGTAAATGCAAGGGAAGTGTATGAAATCGCAATCAAGAATGGCTTCTGCGACTCCCGCTGCCATGACTATATGTATAATATCTATGAGATGCGGGGAGACCACAAGTCGGCAAAGGAAGTCTATGAGCAGTGGCTCAGGATTATGATAGAACGGAGAAATTCCAGGCCCCATCCCTAGTTTGCAATTGTAACAAAAAGCTATTTTTGATACATACGTATTTATTCCGCGATTTCCTAACTTAATTCATGGCCGCAAAAGGCATCCTTGGCATGATTGGAAATACGCCGCTTGTGAATGTTAACGGCATTCTTGCAAAGCTTGAGGCATACAATCCAACGGGAAGCGTAAAGGACAGGATGGCGCATTATATTGTCAAAAAGGCCGCAGAGGAAACAAACAAGGCGTATGAAGTGTGGCTGAAAAACAAGTAGATTTCCTTTTTCTAAAAGAAGGACAATGGACCCGCGCGGGATTGAACCGCGGATTTCTCGCGAAAGGGGATCTGCCGCCCCCACACATTTGCGAAAGCAAATGGTGGCGCTTTTTGGCATGCGCCAAAACTGCGCTTCAACCCCAGGCTTGGGGCGCAGCCCCAAACCCCTGATTGAAAAGGCAGAAATCTTTCCCCAAACCCAATTTATACCCTGAGGGGGGATTGGGTCTTATGGGAAGGGGGCACTCCCCCTACCCATATGTGAGGCGAGCGTCTTAACCACTCGACTACGGGTCCAAAGTTGTATTTTTTAGGGCGGCTTAATATTAAAATAGTTCTACGCTTGAGCATAGCCGTGGCCGTTTCCATAAGGATTAACAATCTGCGCATTGGAAAGAAGGAATTCCTTGAGAGAATGTCAAGGTTCAGCCTTACTCCTGTGGAGTGGTACGGCCAGGCGTACAAATCAGATGCGGAAAGCCTGGGCAAATCATTGGAATACCAGCTCGGTTATTTCTACATCCAATCTTTATCATCAATGGTCCCGGTACTCGTGCTCGACCCAAAGCCTGGTGATATGGTCCTGGACATGGCCGCAGCGCCCGGGAGCAAGTCCACGCAATGCGCAATGCACATGGAAGACAAGGGCGTAGTTGTTGCCAATGATGTTTCATACATGAGGCTGAAGAGCCTGGCAAGCCACGTTGACCGCCTTGGCATCACAAGCATTGCAATGACAAATTTTGACGGGCAAAGATTCCCAAGCGTTGCACCGTTCAGCAAAATCCTGCTTGACGCGCCCTGCAGCTCCATGGGCTCAAGGAAAAACATCCTCCCGCACTCGGAAGGCCGGATAAGAAGCCTCGCAAAGCTGCAGAAGTCACTGCTGCTCAGGGGATTCGACCTGCTTGCGCCCGCAGGCACGCTGGTATATTCAACCTGCACAACGACAGTGGAGGAGAACGAGCAGGTGATTGAGAACCTGCTTTCAAAGAGGGATAATGCAAAGGTTGAGAAGCTGCAATTGCCGTTCGCGTTTGAGAAAGGCCTAGGCGGGAACTCGGAAGTAGATTCGGATGTGTGCAGGTTCACGCTTGACGAGTCATTCTTCATTGCGAAGATAACAAAGAAGTGAAAACATGGATGAGGACAAGTTCGCAGTGTATTTGAAGAGCCGTTTCGGCATCATGCTCAGCGAAGAGTTCGGCATTGAGGAGAAGACGAGCAAGGTATACGTGTATTCAAAGGATTTGGAAAAATTGGGCCTGCGCTGGGTGCATCGGAGAGGCCTTTTGGCAGGCAAGCTGAATACCCTGTTCGGGATAAAGCCGTCGCTGGATTTCACGCTCGTGTTCGGCCATCTCGCACAGAAGAATTGCGCAGTGATAAGCGATGAGGAAGTCGCGCAGATATTTGCGGGCGAAGACATGGTGCTGAAGGACTCCTCAACATGCGAGGACGGCCTGGTTATGCTCAAGAACGTCAAAGGCATGGGCGTGGCAGTTGCCTTAAACAAGGGGGGCACTCTCCAATCGCTGGTTCAGAAGGACAGGCAGATAGCGAAAGAACAGGTTTTTTAATTATTGTATTATATAAGGACTGCAACGAGGTGCTCATGATGCGTATTGGAAAGGTTGAACAGTATCTCTTGGATAAGATTGAAAACAAGAAGGCAATACTGTCGATAGTAGTCGACCCGGTTGACTATCCGTCCCCGGATATTGCAATCAAGACGGGCATTGCCGCCGCGGAAGCGGGAGCCGACATGATCGCCATTGGCGGGTCCATAGGCGCCCAGGGTGAATTGCTCGACATGGTGACAAAGGAAATCAAGCAGGGCGTTTCGGTACCTGTTATACTATTTCCGGGAAACGTCGGCACAATCACCAGGTACGCGGATGCGATTTATTTCCTCACGCTGATTAACTCACGAAACCCCTACTGGCTCGGCCAGGCGCAGATGCTCGGCGCACCGCTTCTCAAGCAGTTCAATATGGAGTCAATCCCGACCGCATACATTGTCGTTGAGCCCGGTGGCACGGTCGGCTGGGTCGGTGATGCAAAGCTCATCCCGAGGAACAAGCCGAAGATTGCCGCAGCACTTGCAATGACAGGCGAATTTGCAGGCAACCACATGATATTCACTGATGCAGGCTCTGCAAGCGAATTGGGCCCGGTCCCGGTTGACATGGTAAGGTATGTGCGAAAGGCGACATCGCTTCCCTACATGGTGGCGGGCGGAGTGCGCAAGTTCGAAGAAGCGCACGAAATAATCAAGGCAGGCGCGGATATGATACAGATCGGCACGGCGGTCGAGAACGTCAGCGACATTAGGTACCGCGTCGAGACATTTTCCAAGACCATGAATGATGCAAAGCGTTTCGTGCAGGCATAGGTGCGTTGAATGTATGCGGAGCTATACGACCTTGTAGTGAAAATCCTGCTGGCGGGCGCGCTCGGCGCGCTCATCGGCATTGAGAGGGAATACTCAAAAAAGCAGCACCTATTTGGCGCAAGGACATTCCTCCTGGTCTCGCTGTGGGGCATGCTTTCTGTGGAGCTCTCCAAATTTGATTCCTCGCTCACCTACTTTCCGCTCCTATCATTCATGGGCGTGCTGGTGCTCACATTCTTTTTCTTCAAGATTTCTTCGGATACGCGCAAGGGCGGCCTTACAACATTCGTGCTGTTCCCGCTTGCATTTATGATAGGCATAATGGTCGCCTATTCATTCTTCGTTCCGGCAGTGGCCATTGCGGTCATAGTCACTGCGGTGCTCTATGCAAAAAAATATTCGTCCGTTCTCGTGAAAAAGCTTACCGAGGCGGAGTGGAGCGACATCATAAGGTTTGCGCTCATCCTGTTCGTGCTATACCCGATCTCGCCGGCAATACTCACGCTCTACGGGTTCAATTTCAACCTGGACATATTCTTCAAGATGATTTATTTCGTTTCGGCAATAAGCCTGGCAGCATTTTTGCTCCAGAGGATTTACCCGAAGCTATCGCTCTCATCAGTCGGTTTCCTTGGCGGCCTGGTCAACAGCGTCTCAACGGTTTACCTTGTACTCTCAAAGGTGGGCAGGATTGACAAGTCGCTGTTCAGGGTATACAGCGCATCGCAGATTGCAAGCGCGCTCAGGAACATCTTCTTCATCGCGCTATTCTCAATGGCGCTTTTCCTGCAGGTGTGGCCGTTCTTCCTGGCGGTGATTGCAGTTCACTTTATCATACAGCTGTTTTCCCCCATACCTAGCATCAACATAGGCATGCTGAAGTTTGACCAGCCGTTCACCATGTCCCGCGCAATCAAGCTTGCCGTCATCTTCCTGTTCATATCCGCAATGATAGATTTCGTAATCCGCACTTCGGAGTTCGGGCTTTACATCGTGTCATTTGTGGGCGGCCTGTTCAGCAGCATCGCCACCATTGCGTCAATACTTGCCGGCTCGCAGAACCTGACGCAGCCGCAGGTTATTCTCGCAACGCTCAGCGCATTCCTGGGAGGGGTTGTCGCCAGCGCGGGCATAGGGTTCCTGTTCGAGCAGAAGGCGATGCGCCTAGAGGTTGCACTCTCGCTTCTTGCCTCAATAATAATCATGGGCATGCTGGCATTTTTCCTTGTGCATTAGCTTTCGTGTCTTGCAAAATCTTTTTATTAACTGAACATGTCTAATTTTCCTGATGGATTCCGGCAAGGACGGCAAGAACAAGCGGCAGGAAGCGATTGACAGGGTTATTGATGAGGTTGTGAAATCAGAGAAGGCCGATGTTGAGAAATACAAGAGGCAATACAGCAAGGAATACGGGTTGGCTATCTTCATCAGGAATTCAGAGCTTGTTGGCAGGGCAAGGGAGCGCAATCTCGAGCAGCTCATCCCGTTTTTGCGCAAGAGGCCCATGAGAAGCATTAGCGGCATTGTGAATCTTGCCATAATGACTGTGAGCGACTGCCCGCACGGCAGGTGCACCTACTGCCCCAAGGGTGATGGGACGCCGAATTCATATACGGGGTTTGAGCCCGCGACAATGCGCGGCATCCAGAACAAGTATAATGCCTACGACCAGATAATTTCGCGCGTAACACAGCTCACTGAGATTGGGCACCCTACCGATAAGTGCGAGGTGATTGTGCAGGGCGGCACGTTCCCCGCGCAGGAGCTTTCCTATCAGCAGCAGTTCATTCTCGACATGTACAACGCACTAAACGGAATTAAATCAGCAACAATCCAGGAAGCCATAACAAAAAACGAGAGCGCCCCGCACAGGTGCATCGGATTGACAATTGAGACAAGGCCCGACTGGTGCTTTGAGAAGCATGTTGACGGAATGCTCGCGTTTGGAGCAACGCGTGTTGAGATTGGCGTACAGACGCTTAAGCGCGATGTTCTTGAAAAGACAAAAAGGGGGCATACGCTTGAGGACGTATGGAAATCAACACAGATAGCGAGGGATTCGCTGCTCAAGGTATGCTATCACATGATGCCCGGGCTCTATGCATCGCCGAAAGAGGACGTGGACATGTTCAGGCAGCTTTTTGAGGATGCGCACTATAAGCCGGACATGCTTAAGATCTATCCGTTCCTCGTGATGAAAGGCACGGAGATTTACAAGGAATGGGAGGACGGGAAAATCAAGCCCTACACAAGCGAGGAAGCTGCCGATGTAATCGCGGATGCCTACAGGCACATCCCCTATTACGCCAGGGTTATGCGCGTCCAAAGGGATATTCCGGCATACCTTATTGATGACGGCGTAAAGAAGAGCAACCTGCGCGAGGCAGTTGAGATACGGCTTAGGAAAAACAAGATGCCGATTGAAGAGATGCGCTACAGGGAAGTGGGCCATAACGTGTTGAAGGGCAAAGCGAAAATGGAGGACTTAAATCCCGAACTGCTGGTGCGCAAGTATGATGCGTCCGAAGGCGAGGAATATTTCATCAGCTTTGAGGATAAGAAAACCAATCTGCTTTTTGGATTCCTGCGCCTGCGCAATCCGGCACATCCGCATCGCAAGGAGATAACCAGTAAATCCGCAGGCATAAGGGAGCTTCATGTTTACGGCGAGCAATTGCCCCTCAGCAAGCGCAGCGACACCTCACCGCAGCATACTGGTCTCGGTAAAAGCCTGATGGACGAGGCGGAGAGGATTGCAAAAGAGGAATTCGACTCCAACAAGATCCTTGTAATTAGCGGAGTTGGTGTGAGGAATTACTACAGAAAACTGGGATACGAATTGGACGGGCCATATATGTCAAAATTAATCTAATGGCCCAATCGATGTTTTTTTGCTTGTAAACATTCAATAGCAGCTGTTTTAAGCCCCACAACCTTTTCACATGTTATTAGTATTTTGTTAATTGCCGCTATGAGCCCCTCAACGTCCTGATTGACATCATGCCTAAAGGATATTCTAATATCGAGACTAACTGGCATTCCAATAGATTCATTGTATTCCCAAGTGTCCCTAAGTTCAGGTGGAACTGATAGGCCTAATGAGTTATCAAACATGTCGTACGCCCTCGCAATCTCGTCACACCAGTCCAAATTCTTAATGTCCGTTACATGATATTCCGTCTTATTAAATCTTATAAAAAAATTCTTTGGCAATGGCGAGGGCAGCGCCAAATATCCTGAAAGGTAACGATTCGGATTAAGCAATAACTTTTGAAAATACAATTTTACATTATCTGTTGTGCTAATAGGTTTTATGTAAAATTCAATACCGTTATTCAATCTGATCGCAGCCTTACTGCACGCATCAAGTGACCGGCGATTCCTTTTTTCAATATGTGTGAGTATGGGTTCCATAACTCCATTAATTATTCTATTTCTCATTTCAAGCAGCACTTCATTCCTTCTATCAATTGATATTGATTCGAGGTCCTCAAGTGCCTTGTAAAGTGAATACAACTCAGGCAATGATACTCTATATTTCGGTTTCCAAATTCTATGTGAATTATTTGGTGCAAGGGCAGTTTTGTTGCTGAATTCACCTAATATCTGTGGGTGTGATGTTAATGGAAGAAATTTTTGTGTAGTGCCCAAGACCTCATCACTTACATATGATATCCCTATGGTTGGCTCTGCGCCAAGTGTCTTAGATGAAGACATAATGCATATGTCTCCAAGTAATGGCGCATCAAAATCAATTGAGCTAAAGGTATGTGAACAGTCAACAAGCTTTATTCTAGTGCTATCATACCCTATTTTAGCACCTAATGCATCCTCATTTATTTCTCCAGTAGTCCGATGACAGTGTTCATAAACATCAATAAATGCAGCATTTTTTGCTTCAGCTTTGCCGATTGATATTATTGGTTCTCCAGTAGTTTTCTCCAATGGAAAGTCTGCAGTGGAGTATATAAATATCAGCGCCATATCGGACAAACGAATGCCTCCGAAAATGCGACGATCCTTTTCATTAATGGAAGACAAATTTTTTGGATTTATGCGAGTGAGTACAATACTATTACGTTTACACATTTGAGCAATGCTATTTCCAATAAGCAATGCTGATTCACATGAATTTATTCCATAATTTTGCCGTGTGAGATTTTTGTCTCTATGTTTTCCTTTAATCAAATCCTGCCAAAAATCAATATCACTTAAAGTGGGGTATAAATCATTGCCTTGATGGGTGATTATGAGCCCGTTTTTTTTATTTTTCTCAAGCAGTGCAAGAATGTGCGGAAACGCCGCGGCCGTGGCAGATGAGGAGAGCGAGACGTTTTTCGGGTCACAATGAATCCTTTTTGCAATCTTTTCGCGGACTGCCTCGGACATCTCAATTACAAGTCTCGCAAGTTTCCTGTGCCTGCCGTCGCGCTCAAACCTCATTATCTCTTCGTTCATCAGCTTTGCGCATTTGTGGTACCTATCGGTTGCACGTACGCCAGCTGCCCAGTCAAAATACATATTCTCTCTTATGGCATACTTGCCATCGCCTTTCATCATCAATGCAATTGGCGAAATTCCAGTTTTTAAACGTTATGAAAAGGGAATAAACGAAAAAATCAGAGCATCTTAAGTAGCGCCTTCTTTTTTGCGGAATCGTGGAGCGCATACTCGAGCACTTCCTTGAACGTCTTAACGGGAAGTATGTGCACTTTCTTGAGCATCTCCTTGCTGAGCACCACATCGTCCTTGTTGCTGTAGGGTATGATGACCGTGCCCATGCCGGTCTCGATTGCCGCCTCGACCTTTGAGCTCACCCCGCCGACGGGAAGAACCTCCCCGCGCACGCTCAATGAGCCGGTCATTGCGATGTCCTGCCTGATTGGTATATCCTCAAGCGCGGAGAACACCGCGGTGGCAATGCTTATGCTCGCGCTGTCGCCCTCCACGCCCTCATATGTCTGGAGGAACTGTATGTGAATGTCCTTGTTCGCCACATCGGAGCCGAGATGCTTCTTGATGATTGCCGAGACGTTCTCAACCGCCTCCTTTGCAATCTCACCGAGCTTTCCTGTCGCTATTATGCGGTTCTCCTGCTTTGAGCTGGCAGGCGTAATCTGCGCCTCAATGGGCAGCACAATGCCTGCGCTGCCGTCGCCAATCACCGCAAGCCCGTTGACCTTTCCCACCGCAACGCCCTTGTTCGCAAACACATCGTAATCCTTTTTGAAATCGATTATCTTTGATGCAAGCTGCTGCTCAAGCGGCGCTGCGAGAAGCCTTGCCTCCTGTATGTGCCTGGCCTCGACCAGCTTTGCCTTCTGCTCAACGGCAATATCACCGGCAGCGCGGATGAGCCCGCCCAGGTCGCGCATCTTCAATGTGAGCTTGCCCTTCCTGCCGGCCATCCTCTTTGCCGATATGATTATTTCCTCGACCGCATCATTTGTGAAATGCGGTATCTTGCCGTCCTTCACAACTTCCTGCGCTATGAACTGCACGAACTTTTTCCTGTTCTCCGGGGTGTCATCAATGGTGTCCTCCATGTACACCTCGTATCCGTACCCCTTTATCCTTGAGCGGAGCGCGGGATGCATCTTGGAAACATCCTGCAGGTTGCCCGCTGCAACAAGCAAAAAGTCACAGGGGACCGGGTCGGTGCGCACGAGCGCGCCCGAGCTTGTTTCGCTCTGTCCCGTAATCGGGAATTTCTTGTTTTGCATTGCGGAGAGCAGGTCCTGCTGCGATTTTCCGCCGAGCAGCGCCATCTCATCGATGAACAAAACGCCCTTATTGGCCCTGTGTATCGCGCCAGCCTCCACGCGAAGGTGCGCTGGAGTGCCGAGGCCGCCGCTCTGCAGCGGGTCGTGCTTCACGTCGCCGAACAGCGCGCCTGCCTTTGAGCCGGTCGCCTCATTGAACGGCGCAGTCTCCCTTAGGCTGTTGTCAACGATAAGCTTGGGCTCAGCAGATGCGAACATGGGGCCCATGCGCTTGCTAATCTGCGATACGAAAAGCCACGCTGCTATTATGATGAATGCGCCGAGCGTACCTGCCGCAATGAGATTGGTCGAGCCCGGGGCCGCATACTGGTAAACTAACCCGGCAACCACGGATATTGCTAATATTATGGCGAATATCTTGAGGAGCGAGAACGTGCCGCCTTCGGGCACCATCCCCATTTTCCTCTGCTCATCGATAATGCGCCTTCCCTTCCCAGGCATCTTTTTCTTAAGCTCCTCTTTTGAATCGTAAGTCCTTACTACCCTTACCTTTGGGTTGTTCTCATCGATCTTGTTCGGGTAGATGAGCACGTCCTCCAAATCCTCGGCGGGCATAATCTCGCACATCGCCTGCGCGAGCATGCTCTTGCCCGTGCCCGGAAGGCCCACAAGCAGCACGTGCCTCTTCTGGCGCCCGGCTTTCTTGATAATCTCAACGGCCTTGTCCTGCCCTATGACCTGCTCTATGAGCTTCTTGGGGACCTCAATCTCACTGGTATCTTTTTCCGTGTATTTCAATGGGCTCACCGCGAGTCAATTCAAGAACCGATTGTTTTTATATTCCAGCAGTGGGGAACCGCGTAATAGGTTTAAAAACTTTACGATTATTGTTTATGCATATGCCCAAGAAAAGCAAGGCTCCAAAAAAGAGCGTAGAAAAGGCGCAGCCTAAACTAAAAAGCCCGCAGGGATCGGTCGTATGCCCCAACTGCGGAAGCAGGCGTGTCGTGAGAGATTACGAGCGCGCTGAACAGGTTTGTGCTGACTGCGGCCTCGTTCTTGCGGAGTATCTTATTGATATGGGTGCCGAGTGGAGGGCCTACGACTCAACTGAGCTGAAGAGCAAGGCGCGCGGTGGCGCACCGCTCAAGTACATAAGGCCTGACAAGGGGCTTACTACCGAGATTGACCTCTACAACAGGGACATCCGCGGGCTTAAAATATCCGGCAAGAAGGTGGCGCAAATATCACGAATGAGAAAATGGCACAAGAGGTCTGCCGTATCGACCTCCATCGAAAGGAACCTTATGATCGCGCTCAACGAGCTTGACAGGATTGCGTCCTATCTGGCCCTTTCCAAAGATGTGAGGGAGGACGCGGCACTGCTCTACAGGCAGGTGGCCGTGAAAGGCCTCGTCCGCGGCAGGCTCATCGAGAACGTGGTAAGCGCGGTGCTCTATGCGACCTGCAGGAAGCACCAGATACCCAGGACGCTTGACGAGATTGCGCAGGTGTCCGGCGTTGACAGGAAGGAAATCGGCAGGACGTTCCGGTTCATCCTGCACGAGATGGACATCAAGATACCGCTCGGCGGCCCGGAGCAGCTCATCCCGCGTGTCGCAACAAGGCTGAAGCTGGGCGACAAGACGGTCGGGAAAATCAATGAGCTGTTCGAAAAGGCGATGAAAAAGGATCTGGTGATGGGACGGGGCCCCCAGGGAATTGTTGCGGCAATAGTCTACATATCATGCGAATTGTCAGGCGAAAAGAGGACGCAGAAGGACATTGCCGAAGCGCTCGGTGTTACCGAAGTCACGATCAGGAACAGGTACAAGGAAATCGCAAAGGAACTCAACGTGGACGTTTAAGCACAAAGTCTTGCTAATTCTCTATTCAATCCCATTCATCCTCAGTTATCTTTTTCGCGAATTCTTTTCGTTCCTACTCTACTCTTCAAGTATCTCTTTCACGCTTGCGTTTGTCCTGATTATCCAGTTCTTGTAGGAAGTTGAGACTGCCTTGAATCCCATGCTGTGCAGCCTGTCAAGCGCGTCAATTGTTTTTGGAATGGTCTTGCCCTTGAATAATGTGTGCAGCTCAAAACAGAACCCGTCAAAATTCTCGTCCTTGAGCGTGTTCAGCAGCTTGAGCTCCTCTTTCATATTTTTGTACTGCCTCTTCTCAATTTCTGCAATCATTTTTTCTAAAAATTCAGAATCCTGCAGCAGGCCGGACCAGAATGGCCCTGTAACAATCATCCTGCTTGTGCACAGTTCGCAAGTGCTCCCATCGCCCGGCTTGATGTATTTCCTATGCTTGCATTTCTCGCAGTATGCCATGAACTTTATTTCCGCCAGGCTCTTGTCGCACAGCACGGCGCTCTTGGTTACAGCGAAGAATACCTTCAGGTAATGCCTGTGCGATATGGATAGTATGGGCGTCACCGCAAGGTTCTTCTCAGCAAAAATGGATTGTATCCGTGCAATGAGTATTCTCAATGCGCTCTCGTGCACAATCTCATTATGGAATGGGACGGAGCCGTACATCCTTTTGCACGCCTTCGCCTCAGCACCGCACA
The DNA here is from genome assembly GCA_903832205.1 of uncultured Microcaldota archaeon. GTDB lineage: Archaea > Micrarchaeota > Micrarchaeia > CAILAH01 > CAILAH01 > CAILAH01. The sequence goes on from CAILAH010000038.1 coordinate 45,936, forward strand.
GCACTGCCGTATCGGTTGCAGTCACGGAAAAATGCCCCGATTTTCTCCAGGAGAATGACTCCGCAAGCGATGCGAAATAGGGCGCGGGAGTGCCGAACGGGTCAATCTCCACAAAATCATATTTCTTTTCCATGAGCACCCTGCGGATGTCATCGTTGATTACTGTGATGCCTTTCGCATTGTTCAGCCCAATGTTACTTTCAATGATTGCGCAGGCGCGCTTGCTCAAATCAACCGCATCAACGCTCTCAACGCAATCATTCTCCAGTATTGCCCTGAGCGCCTTTATTCCAGTTGCTGAATGGCCGTCGCAAAATTCCTTTACGCCCAGTACGCCTACCGCGGCGCTGAGCAAATCCCTGTTGAGTTCCATCTTTGGATTGTAGAATACGCCATCAGCACTTGCGATGCGCACGCTTCCTTCTGTAATCATCATTTTGAGTTCAGATGGCACAAAGTTTAAAAGATAGTTTACGCAATTAAATACGGTTATCTTAATGGCTGGCAAGGGCACCGAACCTGATGAAGAAGAATCGGAATTCAAGTCGCTCGAGTTGTTTCCGGAAGGTGGGCGCAAGCCCGGCATTATGCCTAAGAAAAAGCCAAAGGAAGAAGTAAGGCCTGAAAAAATTGTTGCTAAAAAAGCCCGTAAAGAATATCCTGAGAAAGAGCGTGTTCTTGTTTTGCCGCAACCATCCCGTGAAGGGGAAATCGAATTCAATCCCGCTTCCGTGCCAGCCTCATCGAGCAAGAGGTATTACGATGTGTGGTTTTACGTGGACCGCACCACACCTGAGGACTGGAAGAATTTTTTCAAGAAGCTCTCGGATTTTCACACGTATGTTACGCTGTACATTACCATTAAGGGCCGCGAGGTCCATTATATTATAGAAAGCAACCGGTTCCTTGAGAATGGGAATGCGGTTTTCCATCCCTTTAGGGTGAAGCAGACCGATGCGCCCTCAATCCCGCATGCGGGTTTTCCCGGCGTGCGCATCCTGAACCACAAGGAAGTCTTTGAGTTCGAATCGCAGGAGAACGTGAGAAAGAACCGAGCCGCAAGATTAATTGTTGTGCGTGCTTTGGTCAAGTCCCCCCTGGACCGCAATGTTGCATGGGGAAAGGTTGTCTATTCAAACGGGCAGTCCGATGCCCTGTTTATTAGTGATGTGCACAAGTTTCTGTCTTTTGACATGCACAAGATGCTTGACAAGCAGTTCGAGAAGGTAAAGACTGAGCTCAGGCACTCAGACATACGCTTCCCAACCCAGCAAAAAAGCGGCGTGTTCTTCAGGAAGGAGGACATCGAGTTCGGAATTGAGGATTTCGATTTTTACAGGCACGGGCTGCTCGTGGGCCAGACAGGCTCGGGAAAGAGCAAGCTTCTCGAGCTTTACCTGCGCGGCCTCATTAATTGCGGCTACACAAAAGAGTACTCCGTGATTTTTCTTGATCCACATTTCAACATCTACAACAGCAATAAGTATGCGGGAAGCAAGCAGGTTGATTTCAGGAAAGAGGCAGTCGAGCTTTTCGCAAACGTGGGTGAGCCGCCCGCAGCGACCGAACTCACGCAGATACTATTCTCCTCATTCCTAGACCTGGATAATAATCCGCAGATGTCACGGCTGCTTAAGCATTCATTATTCCTGCTGTTCTCCATACGGAAGATGAGCTTTGAGAATCTGAACCTTCTCTTGACAGACACGATGGCGCGCAAGGAATTCCTGAAGCATTGCGACAACCCGGTTATCAAGAAATTCTTTGATACGGAATTCCTCGAGTTCCAGACACAGAAGTACGAATCTACGATACTGCCCATCGTCAATCTCATTAACGAGTACTCGCTTCTCAGCGCCAGCATAAATGAGGCGGACCAGCACAGGCTCGTGAGCCTCATCAACAAGCACAATGTAATTTTCCTTTCCCCGAACCCGTCGGAGCTCGGGAGGAACATGGTCAAGCTTATAGGCGGTGCGCTGGTGCAGCAGATATTCATGCTCATGCAGAGCGGCATGGTAAAGAAGAAGGTGATACTCGTGATTGACGAGTTCTCGCTTGTCCAAAACCCGGCCTTTGCGCAGATACTTGCAGAGGCGAGAAAGTTCGGGCTTACGATTATCATGTCCCAGCAGTATCTGGGCCAGGTGGACCTGGAGCTTCTCCAGTCTATGCAGGCCAATGTCTCGAACCTTTTTTGCTTCAAGCTGAACCGCGCAGATGCGGAAGTGGTCAAGCGCATGATGACGCTTGAGATAAGCGCGGTCTTTGAGAGCGGCAAGCAGTTTGCCGAGATTGAGGAGAAGAAGATTGAGCTCCTTACGGAGAGCAATCCCCGCGAGTGCATATTCCGCGTGGTGCAGGATGGCAATTACATGCGGCCCATGAAGGCCGGCACGGTGGATATCGATTAGGGTGTGATGCTTATGGATGAGAATGAGACTTTCAGGGCGGTGTGCAAGGAGATATTCGGCCAGGATATTGGCCTCTCCCTAGAGGAGGGAGAAAAGGTGTTTGCACAGGGGATACTCCTTCCTCCAAAGAGAAAAACCATTAGCGGTGAGACCGTTTACACCAATTATGATGCTGGTAAGTACGTGGATTTCAAGAATATCGAGATGTCCATAAGGGAGGACACGCTTATGCGGAAGACCGCTGAGATAAAATCCCTGGAAGACCTGGAGCGCTTCTACCGCCAGGTTGATACGTTCCTTGCCAACAAGACTATCAATAGCAAAGACTGCAGGATGTCGGACAGCGTGCTGGGAAGCATGAACGTTTATCACTCGCTGCAGGTGCGCTCATGCAAGTTCGTTGGATTCTCACAGGAGCTTCAGGGATGCGAATATACCTACGGCTCGAAGTCAATGGCCGATTCCTCATTCTGCATCCGCTGCCAGGACAGCAAGCTGGTCAACAACTGCTTTGAGGTCAGCTGGAGCGGGAAATGCTCGAACTGCCTATACTGCCACGACTGCTTTGATTTGAGAGACTGCATGTTCTGCTTTCATATTGTGTCAAAGCAGTACTGCATTGCTAACAGGCAGTACACGAAAGAGGAGTATTTCAGGATAAAAAAGAAGGTCGTGGCGCACCTTCTCAAGAACAAGTTCAAGATGAATTTCTTCCCAGTGCTTTAATGCCAATGCATACGCGGCTTTTCGTTCATTACACTAACGGTAACGCGCCTCTTTTAAGAATATAATGGTATGCTGCGATACATAATCAATGCAGTTTAAGGACGTGGCGCGAGTGGAGATAGCCGACGGTAGAACCATATGCCTAGATTTCAATGGGGACCTGTCATACATCTCGCACGCACACTCCGACCACGTGGTGGGAAAGAAGAGAAATGAGGTTGTGGCTTCCGACCCGACAATCCATCTCTCAGGCATCTCGTACAATTCAAAACTGGTGCACGACCATCTCAAGCTGCATCCCGCGGGGCACATGCTCGGGGCAACACAGGTTGAGATAAAGAGAGATGGCGGCAATTTCGTTTACACGGGAGACTTCAGCCTTGCGGACGGGTTCACCTACAAAGGTGCTAATATAGTAGAGGCGGATGAGCTGCTCATTGAATCCACCTATGGCTCGCCAGATTATCATTTCCCCAAGAAAGACGACCTGGCGCAAATCCTGAAGAAGGAGGTGCAGAGCAGGCTCCAGTACGGGAATCTCATATTCGCAGTTTATGCAACGGGCAAATCCCAGGAGCTCATAAAAATACTGAACGAGCACTGCGGCATCACGCCGGTTGTGAGCCCCGATGTCGCAAAGGTGAGCGAGATTTACACGAAGCACGGGCAGAATCTCTCATTCATCAATTCGCATTCCGATGAGGCAACTGAAGCGTTCAAGGGCAATTTCGTCGGCATAATACCGAAATCGCAGTTCAGGCCCGAGCTGAGGATGAGATTGACGCAGCATTACCACAGGCCCTGCTATTTCGGCTCATTGAGCGGGTGGAACGCGAAATTCCCGAGCGATGTGTACGACATCGCGCTGCCAATGAGCGACCATGCGGACTTCAACGACCTGGTGGAGTATGTTGACCACAGCGACCCGAAGAAGGTATACGTGTTCGGCGCGTTCGCCGAGGGCCTCTCAAACGTTTTAAAGTTGCGCGGATATCAATCTTACGCAGTTGGATAATGGTGTAAAAATATGGCGGCCAAGCATTTCTCCAAGGAAGTCTGGAACAGGATGCGCACACAGATACTCAAGGAGGTAAGGCCGTCGCCCGAATCGCACGCGGAGGTGCGCAAGGTCGCGGATGAGCTTGTTGAGAAACTGAACAAAATTTCCCCAACTGAAATTGACGTGATGCTTACCGGCTCTTTTGCCAAGGACACCTACGTCCGCTCGGATGTTGATTTTGACATATTCATTTTATTCCCCGAGAAATTCACACTCTACGATTTGCAGACCATGACGTTTGAGTGGGCCAAGAAGTTCCTTGAGAACTGGGAGGTCGCCTATGCGCAGCATCCCTATCTCCGTGGCTATTACAAGGGGCATCATGTTGATGTGGTTCCCAGCTATAGGATAAGGGAGGGCGAGCCCGTCAGGATTAAGAGTGCGGTGGACAGGACGCAGCTGCACACAAAGTACGTCCTCTCGGTAATCACGGATGCGCAGAGGGATGACGTGCGCATACTCAAGAAGTTCATGAAGCGGTTGGGAATTTACGGCGCGGAGATAAGGACAGGAGGATTTTCAGGCTACCTCTGCGAATTGCTCATAATAAAGTACGGCTCGTTCTACGATCTCATAATGGCTGCGCGCAACTGGAAGTTCCCGGTTGCGGTTGATGTGACGGGCGGCAGGAGCGAGCGGCTTCTGCACGCGCTGTTCAAGGAGGACACATTCGTGATCACGGACCCGGTTGACAAGAAGAGAAACGTCGCATCGCCTGTAAGTTCTGATTCATTGTCAAAATTCGTCGCTGCGGCGCACGTGTTTTTCCTGAACCCGAACGCGGCAATGTTTTTCACTGAGATTGAATTGCTCGGCATGAAAGAGATACGCAAGCAGGTTGCCGAGCGCGGCACATCGTTCGTGCTGTTCGAATTCCCAAAGCCCAAGAAGGCGGATGACATTTTGTGGGGCGAGATTCGCAAGACGCTTGGCTGCATTGAATGTTCTTTTGACAAGGAGGAATTCAACTGCACGCACCAGACCGCAGAGGTGCACGAGGGCAAGTGCTACATGCTTTTCGAGCTTGTGCACGATACCCTTCCCGCAGTGACGCTGCAGGCAGGGCCCTACGTGCGCATGGGGCCGCATCTTGAGAAATTCATCCAGGAGGAAATGAACAACGTTGATTTGTTCGTGAAGGACGAGCGCATGTGGGCAGTTAGAAAGAGAAAATACAGCAGCGTGCTCCAGCTTGTTGAGGACATACGGAAGAACCCGCTCTGCCATGGTGTGAGCAAGGGCATAATGAAGGAGATTTCAACGGCGAACATCTACACGAGTGATGATTCTATTTTTGAGGACAGCCGGAAGGTGTACACGATGCATCTCAACAGGAAATTCTTCCTGGGGCTTTGATTTGCTTTTAAATTTTCTCGTTTCAAAAAATCCTCGTAGGGGCCAGTTGCTTAGTCCGGTGGAGCGCCCGACTGATATCGGTCAAAGTGACCGGTTTAGCCCATTCTTTATGGGATGGAAATCGGGAGGCCGGGAGTTCAAACAGCTTTTCTTTTGCGAAAGAAACGTGCGTTTTCCTTGAGGGAAAACAACGCGTCATTCGCGTAAGCGAATGAACGACCTGGGAAAAGAAAAGCCTTGAAAATCTCCCCTGGCCCATTATGGGACTTTCTCGAAAGAGAAACGTGCTACACTCTTCTCGCGTGAGGGGGTAGGTGTAGACCACACGAGGGAGGGGGAACCTTCCCCCTCCATCAGTGCCCTGGCCCATACCCTATTATAAATATTCGCGGATAGAAAGTGGTTCAATGGAGCTTCCAAATATATACAAAGGCGATTATCTCAAGCTTGCAGCGCTTCCAGTCCTTCTTGCCCTCATTTCCATATTCTTCATATTCCAGGTCCAGCCTGGCCTCGAGTTCAAGGGCGGCGCGCAAATCACGCTTGAGATGAAGAATGCGATGACCGAGGCGCAGGTGAAAACAGCGGTTGTAAACGCGGGATTTTCAGATGCTAGCATAAGGACATACGATTTGGGCGGCTCGCACATCACGGAGATTGAGATTGCAAACAGCGACGATGTGGTGAAGCTTGAGTCCGTGTATAAGGATTTCCTTGACACCTATGACAAGTATTCGAAGAAACAGTACGAGATTCTCGTTTTGAAGGGCTCCAATGCAAGCACGACGGTGCAGGAGAATGATGCGGCCCAGATGAGGCAGCACCTGCTTGACTTGCGCGTGCAGATTATACAGTACGCAAGCGCAATCGAGGGCAGGCCCGTGGTGCTGTCAACCGATGTGGACGCGCTCAAGCCCGAGGTGCAGTCGCTGTTCATGGGTGCCACGTTCGCCTACAGGGACAAGATCATCTCAAAGATTTCGCACGAGATTCCCTATAACAGCTTCTCATTCAAGCTCGTCAACCCGTCATTGAGCGAGGTTTTCGTGGGCAAGATATGGGGCGTGGTTCTCGCAGCCGCAGTGCTATGCGCACTCGCGGTCCTCATCATGTTCAGGGATTTCATTCCGTCAGTTGCGGTGCTTGCTGGAGCCACGTTCGATGTGATTTTCGCGCTTGGCTTCATGGGCCTTATGGGCATACCGCTCACGCTCGCGGCAGTCGCATCCCTGCTGATGCTGGTGGGATTCTCGCTGGACACGGACATTTTGCTAACGGTAAGAATTCTCAAGAGAGGCTTGCGCGACCCGCGCAACAGCGCATACGAGGCGATGAAGACCGGAGCGACAATGAGCTTCACCGCCATGCTCGCATTCGGCGCATTGTTCGCTGTGGGCCAGCTTACAAACATCGCAATTTACCAGGACATCTCAAGCATTGTCCTTGCAGGGCTAGTGGGCGACCTCATAGGCACGTGGATGCTTAATGCGGTCATGATGATCCATCATGTTGAAAAAGGTGTTAATCGTGCAGGAATTGTTGTCAGATAAGCGTGTGCTTTTCCTCATTGGGCTGGTTCTGCTTTCGCTAGCAGTCATATTCGTGAAGGGCATTAACTACGGGATTGAGTTCGAAGGCGGCGTAAGGATTCCGATTACGTTTGACAGGGACCTTACACCCACGCAGATGGATGAAGTTGTGGAGATACTTAAGACCAGGATTTCCAAGTTCGGGCTTTCGCAGGTTATCGTGCGCCCGCTGCCTCCGCGTGAGGTGCAGGTTGAATTGGCGAAGGGCGACGAGTCGTCAATAAAGCAGATAGAAAAAATACTTCAGACCCAGGGCAGCTTTGAGTCCGTAATCAACAACAAGATTGCAATGACGGGCGAGGACATACTTCCCGGAAGCATTGGCGAGGGCAGGCTGAGCGCCATATCAAAGACCGCCTACAAGTGGGAAGTGGATTTCGCAATCACAGAGACGGGCGCAAACAAGTTCGCGGCGGTTGCATTGGGCCAGGCCAACAAGCCGGTCTACATGTTCCTTGACAGGCCGCAGACGGCGCTCGTGCTTCTTGAGCCGAGGCATTTCCCGAAAGCGCTCGATGCGGCATCAGTACTGACATCCATATCCGAGCTCAATAACATACAGGGCAGCGACCTCAAGATCGTGGTCATTGACGACTGGGCAATCAAGAAGGCGATTGTTGAGAACGAGATGGCCTTAAACCCGAACAGGACAATTATCTATTCGCAGAATGCATCGTTCGCAAAGGATGTGGAGCAGCTTGTAACGCAGATGAATGTTACGTCGCGCCCGCTCACCGATGCGGACATGGAATTCGAGATTGTGCCCAATGACAAGCTCGGCGACTATACAATTAACAGGTGGAAGGCAATAGGCCTGCTCTCGGCACCCATCCTTTCAGAGGGCCTTGCCAAGGGCACGCCGTCCAGGCTCGTGAGCGTGAGCGGCAGTGCGAATGACATACAGACCGCAAGCGACAACTCAAAGGAGATACGCAGCATATTGAGCGGCGGCAGGCTGCCGGTGAACGCAATCATCGGCTCGACCATCAGCATCCCGGCGCCTCTCGGAAAGCAGTTCCTTGACATGAGCCTTGTGGGCGCTGCGCTCGCATTCGTGTTTATCGTAGTGTTCGTATCGTTGAGGTACAGGGAGCCCAGGCTCTTCCTCCCGGTGGTTGTAATCTCATTCGCAGAAATCCTAATCCTGGTCGCCATAATAGGCGGTTTCGGGACGATTGATTTCGCAGCCATGGCGGGAATCATTGCGGCCATGGGAGTCAGCCTTGATGCGCAGATCATCATTACGGATGAGGTGTTCAAGAAAGGCGAGGCGCGCATTTCAAAGGAGGAGCTCAACGAGCGCGTGAAGAACGCGTTCTACATCATCACCAGGAACGTGGCCATTGCGGTGATTGCAATGCTTCCATTGTTCTTCTCGGGCGTGGTGGAGATTGTGGGCTTCGCAACGTCAACAATACTTGGCGCGGTGCTCGGCCTCCTGATATCAAGGCCCGCCTATGCGGCAATAATCGAATCTTTGGAGATGAAGGATTAGCACTTCTTTAGGGAGTTGCAACCTTTGGTTGCAAATTGTGTGCAAAGCACACAACTGCCTAAAGACCTGCACTAGAAATATAACCTTTCTTTTTTCCGTCAGCGAAATTCAGGCGCCAGGGCAAAAGCCTTTTAAATATTACTTATTTGAATAAACCTACTATTCAGAGAAAGAGTGATAATTATGCCTAAGCCTCATTCGTCTAGAAAGGGGTCCCTTGCGTTCAGGCCGCGCATGAGGGCTAACACAACTAACTGTAGGATTAAAAATTGGCCCGTGTTTACCAAGCCGTGCCTGCTGGGATTTGCAGGATATAAGGCGGGCATGCTGCATTTCATTTACAACGAGGACCTGGTGGCTTCGCCCAACAAGGGAAAGGAAGTCGCCATGGCAGGGACCATTATTGAAGTTCCCCCCATGCTCGTTTATGGCATTCGTGTTTTGAAAAAGACTGTTTACGGCTGCAAGATTTTAGGCGATTATTTTGTCAAGGATGAGGCCATCCTGAAAAAGGCGGGCATCCGCAACCAAAAGCCCGTTGAAGACCTGGAGAGGGTGAAAGGCGAGGCGTACGAAGTAAGGGTTCTTGCACTCACAAACGCCGCTGCAACGCAGATGGGAAAGAAAGTTACCGAGCAGGTTGAGCTTGGCGTCGGCGGCGAGAACATAGGGGCGCAGATTGAATACGCGAAAGGGCTTCTCGGCAAGGAAATCAACGCCGATGATGTGTTCGCCAAGGGCGACTATGTAGACGTAATCGGGGTCACGAAGGGTAAGGGATGGCAGGGAGTCATTAAGAGGTTCGGTATTGCCCTCCAGAGGCCCAAGGCGACAAACAAGAGGAGGCATTTGGGTAACCTCGGCGCCTGGACCCCTTCAATCGTTCAGTACACCATTGCACAGGCGGGGCAGATGGGCTATCACAAGAGGACAATCCTCAACAACATTGTTGTGGACATAGGCCCCGGTGAAAAGCTCAGCCAGAGCGGCGGGCTGCTCCACTACGGCAATGTCAAGAACAAGTTCATACTCGTGAAGGGTTCCATACCCGGCACTAAGAAGCGCCTCATAAAATTGAGGAGGGCGCTTAGGAAACCGTTGGCCAAGAGGGAGCTCAAGGTCACGTTCCTATCAAAGGCGATTTGATGAAGTTCCAAGTATTATCAGTTACTGGCGAGAAAACGGAGGACATAAACGCTCCGCCAGCATTTGCAGAGAAAATCCGCAAGGACCTTATCATACGTGCGGTGCGCTCCGAGCAGTCCAAGACGTTCCAGCCAAAGTCGCCACTCAAGGTTGCGGGCATGCAGACCAGTGCGGAATACGTAGGGGTAAAGGACGCCTACCGAACCATGAAGAACCGCGGTACCCAGAGGCTGCCGCACGAAAAGCTGCCCAAGGGAAAATATGGCAGGGTCAGGATGCTGCCGTTCGCGGTCACGGGAAGGAGGGCGCACCCGCCGAAGGTTGAAACAATTCTCATTGAGAAGATTAACAACAAGGAGTACAGGAAAGCGCTCCACTCCGCAATTGCGGCATGTGCCGATGCGGGCGTCGTAAAGGTGAGGACCGGTGCGGAATACAAGGTCCCCTATATCATAGTCGACGACATCGAATCAATCAAGAAGACCAAGGATGTGATAACGCTGCTTGAGGCGCTTGGCATCATAGAGGATGTTGTGAAGTCAGAGAGGAGCAGAAAAAGGATCTCCGGGCTTCGCAGGCATAGGCTGTCGCGCGCATACAAGGTGCGCAAGTCCGTACTTTTTGTCGTCGCAAAAGACTGCTCATTGCTCCGCAGCGCCGCCAGCATTTCCGGCGCAAAGGCTGTGAAGGTTATGAATCTTAAGGTAAGCGATCTCGCTCCCGGCGGCCTGCCAGGCAGGCTCGTAGTGTGGAGCAAAAGCGCAGTGGAAAAGTTGGGTGAATTGAATGCCAATAATTAGGGTTGTAAACTCAGAAAAGTCGAGCATGCTGCTCGAGAGGAACAATAAGCTTACGCTCATAATTGACTCCAGGACCGATAGGGCCACGCTTATCGAGGAGCTGAAGGCCATTTACGGGCTCAAGGTGCTTAAGGTCAACGTGCTCCACACGTCAAAGGGCGAGAAAAAGGCAATGGTGACGCTTGACAAGTCGCACACTCCGGATGAGATTGCGACCAAGTTCGGGCTCGTGGTTTAGGGTGGATTGAATGGGAAAACGCTTAATGACACAAACGAGGGGTAAGGGAACGCCAAAGTACAGTGCGCCCTCACACCGCTATAAGTACACGATCAAATTCAGGCAATTCGATGCAACGGAGCGCGAGAGCAAGCTGATCGGTGAGGTCGTGGGATTCGTAAGGGACCCAATTCACTCGGCAGTGCTCATGAAGCTCCTGTTTGACAACGGGGAATCACAAGTCTACTTTGCGCCCGAGGGCATAAAGGTGGGCGACAGGATAGAGGAGGGCCTCGCGGCATCACTGATGCTCGGCAGCGTGCTCCCGCTCGGAAAGATTCCGGAAGGGTCGCCGATATTCAACATCGAGCTCAGGCCGGGCGACGGCGGAAAGTTCGTGCGCACTTCAGGTGGCATCGCCTACATCCGCGCAAAGGAGGAGGAGGGCGTTCACGTGCGCATGCCGTCAAGAAGGACAATCATACTCAGCAATGACTGCAGGGCGCAGCTTGGCAGCCTCTCAATGGGCGGCAGGCTCGAGCTCCCGCTCATGAAAGCAGGCAGCGCCCATTACAAGAAGCACGCTACCAACAGGCACTGGCCGCTGGTACGTGGTGTGCATCAGAACCCAGTTGACCATCCGTTCGGCGGCAAGCAGCATCACCCTGGAAAGGGTACTGCGACGTCGAGGAACGCACCGCCCGGAAGGAAGGTTGGGCATCTCGCTGCACGCACCACAGGAAGGAGGTCTTCACTTAAGATGCAGCTGAAACTCAAGAAAAAGAACAAAAGGTGATGCTGAATGGCAAAAGTAATCGTTTATGGAATGGAAGTTGAAAAGTTTGCTGCGGTTTCCGCTGAAGACTACATTAACAAGTATGCGAATTCGCGGTCGCGCAGGGCATATCTGCATGTATCCGGGAATCCTTCATACAAGAAGCTGATGTTGCGCATCAGGAAAGTTCGCGAGTCAAAGAGCGCAAAGGTCATTAAGACGCATGTGCGCGAGGCGGTCATACTCCCCGAGTGGATAGGCATGAAGTTCGGAGTCCACAATGGCAAGGAGTTCTTTAATGTGGAAATACTGCCGCCAATGGTGGGCCACAGGCTTGGCGAGTTCGCACACACAACGAAGCGCGTGGAGCACCACGGGCCGGGTGTCGGTGCAACCAGGGGAAGTAAGTTCGTCCCGTTGAAGTAGGGTGATGTGAATGCAGATGTCATATTCATTCCAGAAAAAGGGCGACAACTTTGCCTTTGCGCAGCAGTATAATCTTGACGCGTCATACAAGGACCTCACGGAAGTGTGCAAATCCATAAAGAAGCTCTCCACCGCGAAGGCGATGGCGCTTCTTGCAAAGGCCGAGACCAAGGAGATGCCAATCCTTTACACGTCGCACAACAAGCACCTGGGGCACAGGCGCGAGCTTGGCGGCAAGAGGGGAAGGTACCCGGTCAAGGCGGTGAAAGCTGTCAAGAAAGTGCTCATAAATGCGATTAACAACGCCAAGGTGCTGCAGCTTAATGAGAACTCTCTCACGGTTGCGCACGCGGCCGCAAACAAGCAGAGCATTTATCCGAGGCTCGCGCCCAAGGGCAGGAGGATGCACATGAATTATGAGACGGCGCGCATCGAGATTGTCGTCCGCGGAACGGCAAAGAAGCTGGCGGAGATAACTCCAGCAAAGCCAAAGGCGGAGGCTGCAGGGGCTCCAAAGGCGGCAGAGGCAAAGCCGGTGGAAAAGAAGGAAATCTCAGAGGCAAAGGCCGAAGAAAAGCCCAAGACTGAGAAGCCCAGGAAAGATGCCACTGCAAAGCTCACTAAATCAAAGAAGGAATAAAAGGTGTAATGATGGCTGTAGAGAGAAAATTTATTGAGGATTCGATTCTGAGATTCAGGATTGCAGAGTTCATGAAGAAGCAGCTGGAGCGCGCGGGTTTCTCGAACCTGAGCATCCAGAAGACGCCGCTCCTCACGCTCATCAACGCGGAGGTTACGAACCCGGGCAGGGTCATCGGGCGCAAGGGAAAGACCATTAACGAGATTACAGATAAGCTGAGGACCGAGTTCCACCTTGAGAACCCAAAGATTAACATTTCCGTAGTCAACAAGCCGGACCTGGAGCCGCAGGTGGTTGCCAGGAGGCTCGTAAAGCTGATTGAGATGGGAAAGAACCCGCGCAGGATGATGCACTCAATGGTCAAATCAATCATGGAAGCGGGCGCGGTCGGCTGTGAAATCAGGGTCAGCGGAAAGCTGGTCGCAAAGGGAGGCCGTGCAAAGTCATTCCGTGCAATCGCAGGCTATCTGCCCAAGGCGGGTGAGCCCGCAAGATGGGTGAAGAAGGCGCTGCTTACCGCATATCCGAAGCCCGGTGCAATTGGCATACAGGTCAGGATAGCACCGCCGGATGTCAAGTTCCCGGACAAGCATTCCGATGAGATTGAGCTCCCGAGCGTGATTCGCGCGACGGAAAAGTTCATTGACAGGGATGCGGTTGCTGCACAGGTGGCACTTGCAGCGCCTGTTGCGCTTGAAGCGCCACTGGCACAGGCTATTGCGCTCGAAGCGCCTGACGTTGAAGAGGCGCAGGCACCAGTCGTAGGGCAGAAAGAGGCGCCCAAGCCCAGGAAGGAGAAAAAGGCGCCGAAGAAAAAAGAGGGTGAATAATCATGGCAGTCCTTCGCATTAAGGAAATAAGGGATATGGACGACAAGACTCTGAAGGAGAAAGTGTACCAGCTGCAGGCGGAGCTTGTGAAGGAGAATTCCACATCCCGCAGGAGCGGAAAGAATATAAATACAGGGCGCATAAATGAATTGAGGAAAGCCATTGCGAGGCTTTTGACAGTTTTGAAAGAACGGGGTGCAAGTTAAAGATGGCTGGTATATGTCCGAAATGCGGTTTGCCAATGGATATCTGCGTTTGCGATACCCTAGAGAAAGAAATTCCCCATCAAATTAAGATTTACGTTGATAAGAAGCGTTTCGGAAAGCTTGTCACTATTGTTGAGGGCCTTGACGCCAAGGAGCTTGACAAGATTGCCAAGGACCTGAAGCATATGCTGTCAACCGGCGGGACATCCAAGAACGGCATTATCCTTTTGCAGGGCAACCACAAGGAGCACGTCAAGACCGCTTTGCTCAAGCTTGGCTTCAAGGAAGAGCACATCTCGATGAGATAAATTTTTGATTAGTGCTTAATTTTGGGTGCTGATTCATGATTACGAAAAAGAACCTAATTGTCCACGAGCTTATCGGGCTTAAGATTAAGGTTGCATCAAGCGATTCAAAGCCCTATGTCGGGATTGAGGGCGTTGTCTTGGATGAGTCCCTGAACACGTTCGTTATAGAGTGCAAGGACGGGAAAACGAAGAGGGTGCCCAAGGGCAATTGCGTTTTTGAGTTCATACTCCCAACTGGCGAAAAAGTTAAAGTGAAGGGCGAAGAGCTCGTCAATCTCCCAGAAAACAGATTGAAGCGCGGAATACATAAGATCTAATGCCTTATTTTGGTTTGAACTTTTTACTTACCTCTTTCAAGCTCGCGCCAACTATAACTTTCCAGTAAAATATCGCTACCAAGATCGCAATTACAAACACTATAATGGCCATGTATATTTGGCTATAAATCAAAAGCACAGAAGTTGCGATTAGGCAAGCACATATAACTATCCTGATAATAAAGCGAGTAAGACCAGATTTGAAATTGTTTGATACTGCCTTCCATATAACACCTAATAAAAGTATTAAGTACAGCGGCAATGTAATCCAGCCAATTAACGGTGCAAACGGAGAAAGATCCATGATATATTCATCGCCGCATGTATTTTTATTTGTGTATTTAGTCGTTTCCAGAAAAGTCGCTAATCTTTTTAGGCCATTTTCTAACAGTAGTTTCCCCATCAAGCAATATCTCAAGCGTTATGAAGTCATCATCCCAGCTTACTTTTACGGTTGGCTTAATGTTCTCCGTTCTCACGGGCCTTATCCCCAGTTTTGGATAGCTGTCGTTCAAGTGGAATTTTCCGTCCCAGCATGGCTGTGCAAGAAGATGTATGTATGACCTGCAGGGTATCACTATGTCAGCATCGGGCTCCCAGTATCTCCAAAGCTCCCTGTTGCCGTACTCGTTCGGCGGCCTCACCGATTTTGGAATTCCCGTTTGCCTGTCAATATCCTTAGGGTGTACGAGCCCCGGCTTTCCTGGAGGCACAATGACATTTCTCTCAATTCCAGAGAGGTCATCTAGCGGATGGTCAATAAGCACGTTGTGGTTCTTAATCACGCTGTCAAAAAACTCAACGAAATTCGAGCCCTGCATGCTGGCAGACATCTGCGTGTCATACGCCAGCTCCGCATCATCAAGAACTTTCCAGTATTCCGATATGCTGAGCATCCCAAGACCAAGGCGCTCAGCAAGCCTTTTTGCCTCAACATATCTTATCCTGTTTATCCTTCTCTCATTATCTTGGCTCAGCTCCATGCCGATGCCAGAAGCAGCTTTCTGGGAATCTTTTGTTGTTTTCAGGAAATCCCTTCCCACCCACTGATTTATTGACGGCGCGTAGAAATACTGATTGAATGCGGAAACCACTGCCTCAATGACCGGTGCGGTTTTTTTGCGTGAAAGCTGCATACCGTTCCCCCAGAACTCGATGTAATCCGGCCCGTGCCTAATCTGGCTGTCGGGGAACTCAAACCTAATAATGCCCTCAAGCACTTTCGTTGCTGCACTGATAAATTCTGCGGATGCCGTTTTATTGAAGAATAGGTACACGCACTCCCTGTTGACCGTCTCGTTATCATCGTTATAATCAGTAACCTTCAGCAGCGTAAGCGGCAGGTTCTTTTTCCTGTTGTTAATCTGTGCAAATATCTTGATATCCCCGAGAAGGGTGCTCTTGCATACCTTGCCATCGCGTGTAAATGCATCCTTTAGCTTCGCGACGGCAAAGCCAAATCCCCAGTCTTCCTTGTAATCGCGTTTGAAAAGGAACTCTGAGTCATCCGTATTTAACAGGCTTAACATGAGGCTCTGGTATAATTCATCATCATGTGCCACGCCCGCATCCGCCTTCAAGCGGTCCATTATTGCCAAATCAACCGTGGTCATTTTGTGCTGCACGCGGTTCTCCGTGTCCATTAGCGTGGCGCCGTAAATTATCCTTGCGGTCTCCCGCGGGATGGGAATCCCCATGCCCAGGCATTTTCTTGTTACAAGCGCGGCACAGGAGCCGGTCATCTCAAGCGTCTTTGGGATGTCCCTGTTTTTCGCAATCTCGGAAACGATGTGGTGGTCAATAATCTGTATGAAATATCTCTGCACTTCGGGCTCGACGTTCTGGTCCACTGAAATCCATCTTGCAAGGCCTGAGTTTTTTGCCCTTTCATAGTATGGGTCTTCCGTAATCACGATTAAATCGGTAATAGGACCCAGCAGCTGCCTCACCTCATCCGGTATGCGCCAGCTCTGAACTACCGGAATGTACACTGTGCTGGGATCGCGCAGGCTGTTCCGCCATGCTTCAATAAGAGAAGAGACAATGGTATCCGTATCAGGATTCTTATGCCCCATGACGAAGACGATATCTTTGCCTTTAGAAAGCGCATCCATTAGGCTATATCTTGAGCCTGAAACAAATTTCACAAAATCATCATGCGAAGTTTCCTGTGGTTTGCACAACACCCTGCTCGCGGAAGATGTGTCATAGGCAAATGACATTTCGCCCAGGACGTCGAAGAACTTCTCACGGAGCTTGCACACCTCGCTGTCGTTGCCTGTGAAGAGATATCCGTGCTTAGTAATAAATCCGATAATTCGCGGGTCTTTTGTGGCAGTAAGGCTTCTTGCCTCCTCAAGAATGGCTGCATCAATCACCTGGCTTAGCGGTGATGCGCGCGCTTCACGCATCATCAGGAGCGGCTGCTGTGAATCCACAGGAATCCCCAGGTCGAGCGAGGGCATGCCGACCGAAGTGACATATCCCCTTATGGGCGCACATGCACCAAGTTTTGTCACGCTGAGGTCGGGCGACCAGTATTTCCATGATGCGCTGTGCCTGCCGCGGTCACTATCCGCACTGATGGGCTCGCCGGTTTCATAATTAATGTTGCCTTCAGGATTGAACCAACCCGGCCTTCCATATGGGAAGCTGTTTTTTAAAATCCTGCCGGAGTACTTATACTTACTGACTATTTCAGGGTTGTCAATGTAGCCTTCAGGAACATAGACCCTGTTCAGCCATTCAGTATACCTATCCGAAACGAGTTGGGCGACCATCTCCCCGTCGTTTGCCTCATTCGCATCCCTGAACACTTTCCAGAATTCAATTGGGCTAAGAATTGCAGAGCCCAGCGCACCGATAAGCATCTTAGCATTATCAAAATCAATATTGTTTATTCTTCCCTCGTCATCCCATGCTAATTTCATCTTCTGCTTGTCCGCCGCTTCCTTAATCCTGGAGTTGATGCTCAGCGGCTTTCTCGCAACGTAAAGCCCGGTGCTCTTGCTGAAGAAGAAGTCACCCATGCATATCACTCCCGAAGAATGCAGCAATGTCCCTTGCAGCTTCCCCTTTGCTGTCCGCCGCGTGGAACACGTTGAGCGCAATCTTTCCTTCCTTGATTAATCTGTTATAGTCCTGGTCTTTTGCATAATCGCCGCGGATGGTGCCAGGCGGTGAATCCGCCGCATTGGATGCGCCCCTAATTTCTAGAAGCATTCTTAGTGCATCCTCGCCGCCCACAATTAAAGCCATTGACTGATTATTGGTCAGGTAATTTCTCATCAGTGGGTAGAGATGCGGGACTTTGCCTTTAACGTGACCGTAGAGCAATTCAAACTGCAATTCATTCATGACAAAAATACGCTTCTCCTCTACTAAGAGGCCTTTTGCGGCAATCCTCCTCAATATTTCTGTTGCCAGCTTTCTCTGCAGGCCTTCCGGTTTAATGAGCCCAAATGTCTGCAAACTCGTTCCCATAATGGCTTACCCTTTTAATCGGGAAATGTAGGTATTTGAACCTTTCGATTGGCACTTTTTCCGGCATTTCACAGGCTATCGTAATACTTCTTCGCCTTTAGCGCATCTACTTCAATGTTTGGGCTCTCGCATATGGCGATTCCCTCAATCTTGTAATCCTTCCACGCCTTTACCATGTCGCGCCAGAGGAATAGCGGCTTGCCCCTGGGGCTCTTCTCATCAAAAATAAGATGGTTCCTCTCGCCCTTGTCGCTGTATTCTATGCCTGCAAAATGTATGTGCATATTCTGGAGCCCCTCTTTTCCCAATCCCTTCTCAATCTTGCCCAGCAATTCGCAGAATGCATCATAGCCATTCTTCGTCCCGTTGTGCAGCGCAACATAATGCGCAAAATCCACGCAGGGCAAGACGCCCTCAAGCTCAGCGCACATATTCACAAGGTCATCAATATCGGCGAATTGGGAGGCCCTGCCCATCAGTTCAGGCCTAAGAAAAACGTCATCATATCCCTTGTTCACCAATTCCTTTCTCAGAATCTTGTACTGCTCTTTCACCCGTTCAAAAACTTCGCGAGTATCCATCTTCAAGTAATACGCTGAGTGTATCACAACGGACCTTGCTCCCGCAAAATGCGCCATTCTGGCACTACTAATTATCCTCTTATGGCTGGCCTCAAGCGTTACCCTATCGGGGCTGTTAAGATTGATGAAATAGGGCGCGTGCGCGCTCAGTGCGACCTTCTCCTTTTTTGCGAGCGTGCCAATCGCCTCGGCATCCTTTTCATGCTTAATGTAGACCTGCCTAACGAACTCAAGCTCCATCGCATCAAGCCCGAGCTTCCTTACCTGCAAAATTCCTGCCAGCGTATCGCGTGTTTCAGTTGAAAGCGGCACACCTGCCGTCCCTATGCGAAGCATAATCCCACGTCATATACTTCCATCACAAACTATATATATAATCCTGGGCTAATTTTATCTTATGAAGATTTATACTCGAACCGGTGATTCCGGTGAAACTTCCATATTCGGTGGTGCGCGCGTGCGCAAGAACACGCCGCTCATTGCCGCCTATGGCACGCTTGATGAGCTGAGCTCTTACCTTGGCATGTGCAGGACGCACTGCGAGGATAATAAGGAGTTCCACGATTTGCTCAAAGAGGTGCAGCACGATTTGTACATGATTGGCAGCCATCTCGCGGGCGCAGAGGACTGCATTCCCGAGGCCCGCATAACCGCGCTTGAAAACGCCATAGACAAGTATGAGGCGCAGCTTCCGGAGCTGCACGCATTCATTCTTCCATGCGGCACAAGGCTTTCAACACATCTGCACGTTGGGCGCTCGGTATGCAGGCGCGCAGAAAGGAAGGTTGCGACCATATTTGAGAATGAGGGCTCGTTCCACACGGAGCTCAAGTACCTCAACAGGCTCTCCGACCTCCTGTTCATACTGGCAAGATACTCAAACAAAATTGCCGAGAGAAAAGAGGAGCACGCGACACGCTGATTTTTATTCTTTCTCCTTTTACCTTATTGCAGATGGACTACTTAACGGCAATCGTTCTTGGCATTATTCAGGGCATATTCGAGTGGATACCAGTAAGTTCTGAAGGAATGGTGACGCTTGCTGGCAAATTCTTTTTCGGGATGCAATACCAGGATGCGCTCGCAATGGCCATCTGGCTGCACACTGGAACGCTTATAGCCGCATTGATTTACTTCAGAAATGACCTAATTGATATCGTGAAGAGCATTTACACAAAGGATGCGAATAGGGACCTCCTTGTATTCCTCGTCATAACAACGATTGCATCTGCAGTCACCGCTTTGCCGCTCATTATGCTCGCTTTCACAAAGGAGGCAGCGCTTGTTCCCGAGTATGCGTTCACAATTCTTATCGGATTATTCCTAATAGTGATCGCATTCCTGCAGAAGGGCCAGAAAGAGGGCAAGGAGCAGAGGCCCACGCCGTTGAATGCGCTCATTGCCGGCCTGGTGCAGGGCATTTCCGTGCTTCCAGGATTGAGCCGCTCCGGCCTCACTCTTGCAACGCTAATGGCGGAGAAATACCACATCGCATCCGCACTGCGCCTTAGCTTTCTCATGGCCATTCCAGTAACTTTTGGAGTGCAATTTGTGCTCCCGCTCGTTAAGAATGATTTTGCAGTTACTGCGCCGATGCTTGCAGGCACGGCTGTTGCTGCAGTTGTCGGGCTTATCACAATTAGCTGGCTTCTTGATATTGTGAGAAGGACGAACTTCCACAAGGCAACGCTTATTCTCGGAATTATTATCGTCATTGCAGGCATTCTCTACGCACTGGTATAATCGAAACGTTTTTATTCGGGCTAAAAGAGAGATTACCTGAGAATTAACATGTCACAGGTATATTTGCCCACAAGGAAGATTGTTCTAGTGTCGGGTTTTGAGGAGACGCTTACCGACAGGTCGTCACGGACCGCCTACTGCGCACTGCGCGCATATAAGACGCTGCTGGAGGAAAACCGTGTGAGTGGCACGGGTTTTATTAAGTCCAAGCTCGACATGGAAAAGTTCTGCGGCGAAAAGATGGCCGATGCATCATTTGTCAGGGCATTCATCCAGCTCTCGCGCATAGCGCTTGATGTCAGCGATTACGTGCCACTTTGCATGACCATTGATTACGGGATGTCAATCGTTGCGGAATACCTGAAGGACACGAAAAATCCCTCTCATGTTGAGTTTTTCACAAGGAAATTGCGCGAGGTTAGGCAGAAGCATTCACAGGCAGACCATCTTGGCGGCAATTACTACATGTATGAGGAAATGCTTTTTGACTCTTCAAGATGGCTCACCCTTTCAGAGCCTTACCTGAATATTATCGGCCAGCTGAGGCAGCTTAGGGAGCTTTATGTTGTGGATTCGGTAAGGCATGGGCACAGGAATGCCTATGAATTGTATTTTCTTAACGAGGAGAAGAAGGGCAGTGACTACAGGGCATTCAATTATGCGAAATCACTTGCCGCCAAGTCAATCCTAAAGCCAAGCGATGTAGGCGAGGCAAAATTATCCCGGCCTGCTGATGCCATGCAGATGCTTTTCATAAAGGAGCATCTGATTTATTGCTCGGATTTCGGCTGCGCAACAGATGAGCCTGCTGAATTGCTAAGAAGGCTTGCGCAGATTGCTGCAGCAGAAAAAGTTGTCCCCGAGCAGGTGTGGCTCCTTTCAAGCGGGTTCATTGACCGCAAGGGCCTATTGCGCGCTGCGGGATTCACAAACCAGTTTTTCATTACATGTGATACTACAAATGCGTTCCTAAAGGACGCAACAAACAAAGGAATGATTTTGGTACAACGGGGCGGCCTTGCAGAAAGGATAGATTACGAAGCAAAGCGCATGAAATTTTAGTTAGGGTTCTTTAGTGATTCAAAGAATTTAGTTGGGATTTTTCAATGATTCGAATTTTGAGTATTGCAGCCCGTAGGAGTTCCATACATTCTCTTCAAAGAGGTAGAGGTCGTCATCCGTAACCAAAATGTAAATTGGCAAATCATATCCCTGCGTATTCAGGTAAAGCTTGTCTGTTCCGTCCCCTGGATTGTAAACGTGCCCCATCACAAGCCCGCTCTGCGGCTCAACGGCAATCGAGCCGTTCAATTTTTCCAATACGGTGTCTCCGGGAGCTGTCTTGTTTGTGAACGCGAGAATGCAGTGGCCCTGAGCACCCATATCATAGCAAATCACCGTTGTATCAAGGTCGCCCTTCCTTCCTATCTTCACGTCGCGCGAGTTTGAATAGAAGTAGATGTTGCTTCCGTCTTCATAAATCTTGTAGTCCTCAGAGCCGCCATCCTCATATGCGCGAATCAGCTTGTTGTCGGATTTGCTGTTGATGTACGCCTTCATGAACAGGGACCAGTCCTCGCAGTCCCCGCCCTTCTCCGTAATGAAATCCTTAACAGGCTTTATCTGGTCGCCGTAATCCTGTATGTAATGGAAGTCCTCCTTCATGTTGAGCACGATTGGGATGCAAGGTATCTTAATGTCCGGGCCGCAGTACTCATCAAGCGGGTCCTCAATCTTGCTCACCTGCACGGGCTGCATAACTGCATTATCCCGAATCCACTGCCATTTTCCCATTAGCGTGGTCTCGAACGCGTCAAGCTGGTTGCTTAGTGCAGTGGAGTAGTTCTCTAGGTTGACGTACTTGTCCTTCAGGTCAATGTACTTGGACTTGAACTGCGTAAAGTTGCCTTCTAGCGTGTTCACGGATTTGTTAAGTCCTGTAAGCTGCGATTGCTGCGAGCCGAGCTGCACTCCATATTCATCATGCTCTTTCTTGAGCTGGTCATAATCCGAAAGATGCGTGTTGATTATTGTGCCGATGCTCGATACGGTTATCTTAAGCGCGTCAATGTCTTTTTGCGATTTGTTCAGTTTGTTTCCCAAGTCGAATATCATAAATAGTGAAACTGCCAGAATAAGAACTAAAAATACATTCGCGGCAACCAAGCCGTAAATCAGCAGCCTATCCTGGGAAATCGCCATCATTACACCTAATTTACTTGGGGCATTCGCCTTTGGTGAACCTCACTTCGGGCGCGCTCTCAAGATAAAGCGTCTTTGTCTCCTCATCGTATATGACGCGTGAGGAAACGTTCTGCTTTTTTACTGAGTCATAATAGTGTGCCTCAAGCGTCTTTGAGTCAATTCTTGTCCAGCTTCCGGCAACCTGCACGAGCGGGTTATCAAGCCTGAACGACCCGTCGCCGCTGATTGTGAGCGTCGCCTTCATGCCGAGCACGCTGTAGTACCAGCATCCGACGGCTGGGTCCATCTGCGTGCAGCCAAAGAGAAGTATGGCCAATATGCCTAGCATAAGGTAGAGCTTCATATTCTGATTACAAATCAAACAGTTATATAGCTTAGCGGAGATTAGCTGATGGGAGGTGTGATAGCATGAAGGCATTGGTTGTTTATTACTCTAGGACAGGCACGACAAAAAAGGTCGGCGATGCAATAGCAAAAGCGCTCAAATGCCCTGTGGAGGAGCTATCAGACCCCAAGAATCGCCGTGGGCCAATTGGTTACGCAAGGTGCGGCAAGGATATTGTCCTTAGAAGAACTGTTGACTTAAAGCCACTAAAAAAGGACCCGTCAAAATACGACCTTGTAATAATAGGGACCCCAGTATGGATACACCAGCCCTCATCGCTCACGCGCACGTTCTTGCAGCAGAATAGCAAGAAGTTCAAGAAAGTTGCTTTCTTCTGCACCTATATGGGCGTGGGAGAAAGGTACGTGTTCAATGATATGGCAGCCATATGCGGCAAGAAGCCCGTTGCAGTCCTGGGTGTAAAATCCATTGACGTGTACAGGGGCTCCTATGAGCACAAGGTAAAGGCGTTTGCCGAGGAATTGTAATCTCTTTTTTTTCCATCTTATTGAAGCTTGCTGCTTCACCAGATGACCGTTGGCTCTTTTCCGAACTCGAGCCATTTGATTGCGCTAACCTGCCCATTGTCGTGCTCAATGAAAAATCCTGAGAGCGTTGTGGGCTTTACCATATAATCCCTGACCGGGAATCCGAATTCAATCGCCAGGGATTCCATAAGAGGCCCTATTGTGCAGTCATGCGTAACCGCAAGCACATTGTGCGAAAGCAGATATTTCCTAAGTAGGACCTGGCCGAATTCCCTAAGCGAATATTTCAGGAATCCTGCCTCGCCCCATTTTGGAAAGATATCTGCGTATCGTTTCCAGGGGTATTCGCCGCTGAATGTTTGGTTCAGCCAGGTGTTGAACCTGCCCTCACGTATGTAACCCGCGGAGAAATAGCCGTAGTCGTCCATTGCGGTCCTGATTGGCATGCTCCTTATTGGCGAAAGCGGGAATGCGAGAAGATGCGCCGTATCTACACACCTGTTGGCATACCCAGAATATATCTCGTGGATCGGGCTGAACCTCTTGCGCAAAAATACGCCGTGGCCGATTGCCTTTACCCTGCCCCTAAAGGTGAGCGGGGCAAATGGGGACTGCTCCGGATTGATCAGCGCGTGCCTGTCCGAATGCCTCAAAACAATCGTATGGTTCATCGGAATAATTCTGTTATCACAGGTTAATTAAGTTTTTGCTGTTGTTATAATGCAGATGTGCGGAATCATAGGATACATCGGAAATAGGGATATTGTCCCCATACTTATTAATGGCCTGAAGAGGCTGGAATATAGGGGCTATGACAGCGCAGGAATCTGCGTTTCTGAAGCGAGCGGCCTTCACATAGTGCGCAGCGTTGGGAAGATCTCCGCGCTTGAATCCAATCCCGAGCTAAAGAGCATGAGCGGAAATGTGGGCATTGCGCACACAAGATGGGCTACACACGGCGAGCCCACGCTGCATAATGCGCATCCGCATACGGACTGCAAAAACGAAATCGCAATCGTGCACAACGGCATAATTGAGAATTACATTGAGCTCAAGCAGATGCTCATCGAGAAGGGGCACGTGTTCAGGTCCGAAACCGATTCCGAGGTTCTGGCGCATCTTGTTGAGGAGTTTTACACTGATAATCTCGAGAAGGCGGTGCACCGCGCGGTAATGCATGCGGAAGGCGCGTTCGGCCTTGTTGTAATGCACAGAGGCGAGAATAAGATGATTGTTGCGCGCAGGAGTTCGCCCCTTGTGCTTGGCATTGGTGAAAACGAGATGTTTGTTGCATCCGATGTCGCCGCAATTGTTGAATACACCAGGAAAGTCGTCTATTTGGGGGATAATGAGATTGCCGTGCTTACGCCTGGCGAATTCACAGTGAAGAAAATTTCGGGAGAAAAAATAAACAAGCTTGTCAGCGACGTATCAATCTCTTTATCTCAGATTGAGAAGAAGGGATACAAGCATTTCATGCTGAAGGAGATATTCGAGCAGCCCGAGTCAATAACTAGCTTGCTCCGCGGCCGGCTCAAGAACAACCAGGTCAAGCTCTCACTTAACGTTGATGCGAATTCAATCAGCCGTGTTATTCTTGTCGCCTGCGGCACGAGCTGGCATTCGGCGCTCATAGGCAAATATCTCATTGAGAAGTATGCGAAAATACCCTGTGATGTTGATTACGCATCAGAGTTCAGGTACCGCGGCACGCCGCTTAACAAGAACGATGTTGTTATGGCCATTTCACAATCGGGTGAGACTGCAGACACCCTGGGTGCACTCAAGGAAGCAAAGTCACACGGCATCAGGACAATGGGCATAATCAATGTGGTCGGCTCCACAATCGCAAGGGAAGTTGACGGCGGCATTTACCTGCACGCGGGGCCTGAGATTGGCGTCGCAAGCACAAAGGCGTTCACATCCCAGGTTATGGCGCTCCTGCTTTTTGCACTCTATCTCAGGCAGGAAAAGGGATTTGAGATAGACCCGGAAATCACAAAGGAGATTGAGAATATCCCAAACAAGATTGACGAGATACTAGATAATGCGGAGAATGTCAGGAAGATTGCCGAATCGTTTGTAAATTCTCGGGACCTTCTTTATCTTGGCCGCGGTGTTAATTTCCCAGTCGCGCTTGAAGGCGCCCTCAAGCTGAAGGAGATTTCATACATCCACGCGGAAGGCTATCCTTCCGGTGAGATGAAGCACGGGCCCATTGCGCTTGTGGAGGAGGGTTTCCCAGTGGTCTTTATCGCAACCAAGGATGCGCTCTATGATAAAGTCCTGAGCAA
Organism: uncultured Microcaldota archaeon; assembly: GCA_903832205.1. GTDB lineage: Archaea > Micrarchaeota > Micrarchaeia > CAILAH01 > CAILAH01 > CAILAH01. Next base: position 71,420 of record CAILAH010000038.1, read on the forward strand.
CATGCAGGAGATAAAGGCCAGGAAAGGCAGGATTATTGCAATAGTTGATGAGACTAATGACAAGGTGCGCGCAGTTGCGGACCACATTATTGAGGTCCC
>CAILAH010000039.1 GCA_903832205.1 uncultured Microcaldota archaeon
GTGCACAACGGCCGCCCCGTTCTCCAATCGCTCATCGAGTGGATGTCCCACTATGGCATAAGGAGATTCATCATAACGCTTGACGGCCGTGAGCATCGCATACGCAGCTATTTCGGCGACGGCTCGCGCTTCAATGTGAAAATCTATTATCTTCTTGAGCAGAGGCCATCGGGAACCGCGGGCGCACTTATTGGCTGCAGGCCAATCATTGACCCGACATTCATTGTTGCAAACTGCGATTCACTTTTCCGCTTCGACCTCTCATCAATGATTCTGCACCATGACCGCAGCAACAAGTTGGTTACGATTGCAGTCAAGGAGAGCGCGGAAACTTCACAGTACGGTACAATCGAGATGGAAGGGGGCGATGTGCGCGGCTTCTATGAAAAAAGAAGGAAATCGCCGAGCCACATCATAAGCACCGGGCTTTACGTAATGAGCATGGGCGTTTTCGACCATATCCCAGAAAAGGGCATGCTTGAGAAGGACGTATTCCCCGCGCTTGCATCCCAGGGCAAGCTTGGCGGGTTCGTATTCACTTCGGAATGGAAGGACACGGAGAGATGAACATGAAATTGATGCATTGCATGGGAACGAGGCCGGAAATAATCAAGATGGCGCCTATTATCAAGGAGGCGGAAAAGAGGGGCCACACAAATGTCATAGTATGGACCGGCCAGCACTATGACAGGGAGCTTTTTGCAGGCGTGTTCGAGGATTTGGGAGTAGACAAGCCGCATTACGGCCTTGACATTAAGGGCACGCCGTGTGAAATAGGCGGCGGAGTCCTTTCAAAGCTCGAGCCAATCATTAAATCTGAAATGCCGGACATGGTGCTCGTTCACGGAGACACGTTCACCGCGCTATTTGCATCAATTGCAAGCGCATTATGTTTGGTTCCGGTGGGCCACGTTGAATCAGGATTGCGCACGCACTCATGGGAGCCGTTCCCAGAGCAGATTTGCACGCGCGGTGCGGACGCCGCCACTTCGCTCTATTTTCCTGCAACGGATATGAACTACAAGAATCTCATTAACGAAGGATTCCCCAAGGACCGCATATTCCTCGTCGGCAACACTATAGTTGATGCGGTGCGCATCTACGGCGGCAAAAACCCGAATATCCGCGGACAGGAAAAAATCCCCCCAAACAGGAAGCTCATCTTCTTCTCCGCGCACAGGAGGGAAAATACAATGAGCAGGGAGCGCATGAGCGGTATGTTCGAGGCGCTTCTCGCGCTCAAGGATTACACAATCTTCTGCGCGGTGCTTCCCGGAACGCAGAGGGCTGCGAAGGAGTATGGCTATCTTGACAGGCTCTCAACTGCGGAGCACATTATATGGAAACAGCCTTCGCTTGAAAAATACACAGATGTGCTTTCGCTTGTGAAGCAATCCAACCTTGTGCTTACAGACAGCGGCGGACTGCAGGAGGAGACGGCTAGCATGCATGTGCCCTGCCTAACATTGCGTTATGTCACCGACCGCCCGGAAACAATCGTGACCGGCTCAAACAAGTGCATCGGCTTCAAGAAAGAGGACATTGTCCGTGAAGTCAAGAACGTGCTTGAGAATGAATCCGTAAGCAGGAGGATGATTGCAGCGCCGAACCCATACGGCGACGGCCACTCAACAGAAAAAATACTCAACGCCATTGAATCCTTCGAGGGAAGGCTTCAGCGGTGGGAAAAAGAGGTAAAGGAGGTAAAAGCATGAAAGCGATAATACTTTGCGGTGGAGAAGGAACGAGGCTTAGGCCGTACACGTACAACATACCAAAACCGATGCTCAGGCTCGGCAACAGGCCGATACTTGAATTTGTGCTGCTGAACCTTAAGCGCTATGGCGTGAAGGATTTCATACTCACAGTTGGCTATCTTCACGACAAGATTCTTGATTACTTTGGCGACGGCTCCAAGTTCGGAATCAACATCGAGTACCTTGTGGAGGATGAGAAGCTCAATACCGCCGGTTCCGTGCTTGGCGCGAAGGACAAGCTCAAGGACACTTTCTTCGTTGGGATGGGCGACCACATTACCGCAATCAATGTGGACGAGATGCTCAAATTCCACAAGCAGAAGGGCAACCTCGTGACAATGGCGCTTAAGATGCAGGGCACGCCCATGGAGTACGGCATAGTGAGCATGAACGATGATGACCTGACAATAAGCACGTTCCTTGAGAAGCCGATCCTTTCCAACCTAATCAATGCGGGAATATACATACTCGAGCCGGAGATATTCGATTACGTAAAGCCCAAGGATGACTTTGCAAAGGACGTGTTCCCGCGCCTTCTGGAAAAAGGCAAGGGCATCAGCGGCTACAAGTTCACCGAGTACTGGGCGGACATAGGCAGGATACACGACTACGAGACAATGAACGCAATCATGAGTGTGATAGAGCTCTCGCTCGCACTTAAGGAGGATGACTTAAAAACCGGGAAAAAGGGCCATATCTAGCCCAGGATCTTTTTTGTGGATTCCACACTTTCCTGGAACCTTTTTTTCTCCCACTCGTCAAGATGGCATTCGAGAATCTTGTCGAGCTTTCCGTTTTTTATCCTGATGGGCACTCCCATTGAGATGCCTTCTGCGCCAAACTCGCCCTCACACACCACTGATACAAACGTGTTGAAGTCCCTGCCGCTTAGAATCGCTTCCGCAAGCTCGGCAATGTGGTACGCGGGCCCGTACTCAGTTCCCTTCTTGTTCTCAATCACAAATAAATTATCCGCCTTTACCCGGTTTACTATCTCGTCCCTGTCGTAATTCTTGTTTGAGAGGATGGGGACGAAATTCTCACCGTGCTCCCCCATTACGAAATCGGATGCGCCGCCGGTCACCTTGATTAGCCTTGCTGAATCGATCGTATTGCCGAACCCGAATGATTTTTCCCTGCCAAACTTCTTCGCAACGATTGTGTTGATTGCGTCCACAGGGTTGGTTATCGTAATTACCGGGCCGTCATAATCGCCCAGCTTTGCCATAATCTCCTCAATTATCTTCCTGTTCCTGCCAAACAGGTCTGCCCTTGTTTCGCTTGTTGTTCTTGGAAAACCTGCAGTAATTATAATGAGGCTGCAATCCCGCATCTCCTCAACTTTTGTAAAATCCACGGTAACATCCGCAAATGCAAACGCGTGCTTGAGGTCCATTATCTGGCCCTGGGCATAATTCTCCACCACATCGTATGCCTTCACATTGTACCCTTTAGCAAGCAGGTTGTATGCGACAAGCCCTCCAACCCTTCCAATGCCTATTATTCCTACGCTTTTCATAAAAGCCCCCGGTGGGATTTGAACCCATGACCTCTCGCTGTCCCTTTTCTTTCTTGTAAGAAAGAAAAGTGACCTCAAAAGAAAGAACCATATAATCCTAGGATCCTTCTGCCAAACCCGCAATGGGGTTGGGTCATATGGGAGGGGTATCCCCACCCATATACGAGGCGAGCGCTCTACCACTGAGCTACGGAGGCCTGTGATAGATTTGCGATGATAAAAATTAATAAATCCTGACCTGAGTCAGGAACTCAAATGCCTTTTCCTTCGTGAGCTTTCTCCTGTTGCATTCCCTGACAATCCCTGAAAACTCGAGGTTTTCCTTCTCAAAATGCTCGACGTGCAGCAAATCCGGCTTGACCATCCCGAACATCATCTTTGGCACAAACGGGCACACCGCATCCTTGGACACCTGCCCGGTTTTCCAGTGCGGATAGAGCCTGCAGGAGAATGGCCTTGCCTCATAAACCGAGCATCCCTCTTCCGAGCGCAGCTTGCACGGAAGGGATTTCAGGGCAAGTATGTGGTCCTCCCTCTCCTTCCCGTCCCAGCATTCAACGACGTGATTGTTGAGGCAGGTTGGGAGGTCAAGCTTCCTTAGCTGGGCAAACCGCCATGGCTTAAGGTTGGAGTGCCTGGCAATCCTCTCGACATCAAACGACGTTACGGTAATAACCTGCGAATTGCAGCAGCTTTTATTGCACATAACACACGGCGATGCCATCCTACATAATGTGCCATTCAAATTAAAAAGCATTTGTCCTTAAAGTAGTTTGAGTGATCCAGATGGCTAAAATAGTATTTGTAAACGACAACAAGACAGTTGAAGTGCCTGCAGGCACGCATCTCAAGAAGGTTATCGAGGACAACAGCGTGGGCGTCTATTTCCCCTGCGGTGTCGGAAGGTGCGGGAGCTGCATGGTCAAGATTGTGAAAGGCATGGAATTCCTAAACGAGAAGGCAGGCGACGAGAAGAAGACGCTTGAGATAAGCGGCGCAAGCGATGACAAAAGGCTTGCCTGCGTTGTTGTCATTGAGAAAGACGGCGAAATCGTAATAGAAACCGAGAACGTATTCTAATTTTCCTATATTTTCAGTACGCTCGTCCTGTTTTTTTCACAATCGATTACGAGCATTTTGCCTTCAAGCCCGCCTTTCATCCCAAGTATCAGCTTGGCAGCCTCAGATGCTGCAATGCTTCCTGCGATTGCTGCCGCAGGCGGGAATATCCCGATTGCATCGCATCCTTCCTCCCCTTTCCCCTTGGTTGCAATCTCATGCAAATACTTTTTCTTGAACGTCGAAACCCTGGCCACATAGCCAACGGCTGACGCATAAACCAAAGGCACCCCCTTCGTTTTGCACTCCCTGCTTATTTCAATTCTCGAATCCAAATTATCGGTGCAGTCAATGACGACATCGAATTCCTTAAAATCAAGCCCTTGAAAATTCATTTCTGCACGTATCCTGATTTGCGGGTTGAACTGCTCCAGCCTGTTCCTAGCCGCATCCGCCTTATCCAGCCCGATATCATCCTCGTCATAAAGGAATTGCCTGTTCAGATTCGTCCTTTCAACCTTGTCGCAATCGCATAATGTGATGTTGACGCCCATTCCCGCAAGCTCCGCAGCCGCATGGCAGCCCACGCCGCCAACTCCTATAATTAGCACAATGGAATTGCACAACATTTGCTGGCCTTTCGTGCCTATATTCTTCAGCAGGACGTTGCGCGCATACCTGGCATCCATGCTTGAGCTTTCGCATGAATGCTTTTATTGTTTCAGCGCCATGATATATCGATGGTGAAATTCTCAGTCGTTATCCCAACGCTGAATGAGGCCAAGTTTATCGAAAGGTGCCTGCTGTCGCTTTACAGCCAGCACACCGACGAATCCTATGAAATCATAATCGCGGACAGCAACAGCAGTGACGGCACCACGCGCATCGCAGAGAAGTATGCGGACAAGGTCATACTTTGCGACAAGGGCATTTCACTTGGAAGGAACACGGGCGCAAAGGCAGCCAAGGGAAAATACCTGGTGTTCATTGACGGCGACAGTGTTGCATCGCACACGCTCATCTCCGCCTACGCAGATGCTTTCAAAAACAAGAACGTGATTGCCGCAACCGGCCCCATATTCCCGCTGGAGAAGCTGGCCGAGCACGAGGATGCGTTCATGCGCATCGGCAGCAGGCTTTACACGGAGAGCTGGATGAAATTCCTCATCAAGATAAACAGGCCCGCGTTCATCGGCTCCAACAGCGCGTTCCGCAGGGACGTGTTCCTTAGGAACGGCGGGTTCAGGGAGGACCTGAGCACGTTCGAGGACGGCGACCTGAGCATGCGCCTGGCAGGGAAGGGCGAGTTCATATTCCATGAGGATGCGCGCGTGTACACGAGCATAAGGCGCCTCAAGAAATGGGGGTACCTGAAATTCATCAGGTTCCACACGACCAACACGTTCAAGTACATGCTTTTCAAGAGCGCGCACGAGCATTACGACACAATCCGCTAATTGCCATAATCTATTAAAGTTTCATTCCTAACTTTTCCTGTTATAGCCCCGTCGTCTAGTGGCCAAGGATGGTGGGCTTTGAAGATAGGGGGTTCCACCCCCTATGACCCCGGGAGTTTTGCGCCCGTGGCGCAAAACACGCCCGCATTGGAGAAACCCATAGACCCAGGTTCGAAGCGAGGGCGCATCCGCCCCTCGCGCTCCCAGGTATTGTGCATTTTCGCTTTGCGAAAATGACGCACCGTTTGCTTGTGCAAACGCGTGTTCCGCTTCGCGGAAATGGGCGCGTGTGCAGATGTTCCTCCTGAAAATCCTGGCGGGGCTATACCACTTTTTCTAATCTTTTTATTTATGTGGTGAGAAGGGATAGCATGCGCGGGGATTCGTTCAACGAACTTTCAACACAAGCGACCAAGCTAGGCTACCTGGTCGCGCCTTTTCCAGTCGCGAATTCGTCCGACCTTATTATGAAGCAGGCATCGCTCACGCGCACCATGACCGGATTACGCATGAACGAGTTCATGCAGAAGGAGATAATTGACCGCCTCACATTCACCCGCGATTACGGAATAACCAAATCAATCAATTTCATGGTCGTCTCAAAGGACATGAGCGGCCAGCCTGTGGCCATTGCCAATTTTGTCTATTCAAAATCCTCCGGCATAATGTACCTGAAGGATTTTGCAGTGGCCGGGCGCGAGGGCGTTGAAAAAAAACTCGTCCTGGCGCTGCTTGCAACCGGCGCAAGGGATTATATGAAAGATTACAGCCTCTTCCCAAAGGCAATAGTTGCCTCACCGAGCGTGACCAAAGGCGAGTTCGCCGAACTTAATTTCATGAAGGACCTGAAGATGAAATTCATGACCCTCGAGCCCAAGGCCGAATCGAGCTTTGCATCGCAGGAGCTTATGCCGCTTAAGGCGCAGGCAGGGCACCCGATCTCAGTTTTTCCAATCACAAAGGACCACAAGGTCACGGACATGCGCGTGATAATGGTGCGCAATTACGGCAATGAAAAATTCAAGATGGACGGGGAGACGTTTTCCCGGTTCCTTAAGGACATAAAGGATGAGGACGACCTTTCACTGCTGCTCACCACATTCAAGGATTCGCGGTTCAAGATTACGCTCACAAAGGTTGATGAGACAACAACACTGATAGAGCTTCTCAAGGCCATCTCAGGAGACTCTGCTGAGATGAAACACAAAAATTAGTGCCCGTGTTTTGAAAGAATTAACGCAAGCCTGTCAAATCCTATTGCGGTGCCGTCGATTGGCGAGCCGCCCGCGACTGCGCTCCCGTTCCAGGTGTCAAACTCAAGCTCGTTCACACCGCGTGCCGCCTTCTCCTCTTCGTTAAGTGCGCGGTAGAGGTTCGCCCCTATCTTGCCGCTGACTGCGCGCAGTGACACCTTTGTCCTGCCGTCGTGCTTTTTCACAATTACAAAAACCTTCTCATGCTTCAGGTTTGCTGCGACGTTCAAAACGAACGGGTCGATGGTCTCGTTCTTCTTCAATATGAGCGCCTTGTAGCCTGACTTGTGGA
>CAILAH010000040.1 GCA_903832205.1 uncultured Microcaldota archaeon
CTGTTCCATCTTCCCGATTATTTTCTTTTTGTCCGCGGCACTTAGCCTTTCAGCTTTTCCATCCTTCTCAATCCTGTCGCATTTATCAAGCAGCATCTCCACCGCGCCCTTTGTGCAAATCAGGTAGTGGCCGTCGGTTGAGTGGACGGTTGTCATCCTCTTCAGCTTCGCGTCAAAGTTAAACTCCGTTACAAGCGGAAGCTTCTTGAGCGCATCAGTTTTTGATATGCCAATCTTTTTCGCGGCAAAAAGCAGCGAGATTTCAGTGGGGTCACCCACTGGCCTCTCCGCGGCCTCAATCTCGGCAGTTGTGCACATGGCCGCATAGGTAAGCATGTCACGGGCCTGCTTGTTTGGCGCCAGCGACTTATTTCCCTTCATCAGGTTTCCCTTTGCGCTGTAGCCCGCGCCAGATAATGAGAACTCCTCGTCCGCATACCAGATTTTCTTGACTGCCATCTCGTTTTTCGTAAGCGTGCCGGTCTTATCGGTGCAGATCACATCGACGCTTCCAAGGCTCTCCACCGAGGCCAGCCGTTTTACAATGGCATTCTTCTTCGCCATCCTTTGTATGCCGACCGCAAGCGTGATTGTCACGACGATGGGCAGGCCTTCGGGAATTGCCGCAACCGCAAGGCTTACCGCAAACAGGAATGCATTCGCAAGCTCGTGCCCGGAATACCAGTTAAGGATGAAGATGAGGGCCGCAATGACAAGCACGACTATTCCGATGTTCCTGCTTGTGGATGCAAGTTCCTTCTCCAACGGCGTCTCTTCCTTCACCGTTTTAACCGTTAACACTGCGATCTTGCCAAATTCGGTTGCAAGGCCGGTCTTCTCCACGATTGCCCTGCCCCTTCCCATGGAAACGATTGTGCTTGAATAAATCTTTTCATCGGCATTCTTCACTACGGGCCTGCTCTCACCGGTGAGGACTGCCTCGTTGCACCAAAGGTTCATGCTCTCAATCATCCTGCAGTCAGCAGGAACCTTGTCGCCCTCCTCAAGAAGCACCAAATCGCCGGGGACGAGCAGTTCCGCATTGATTACCTTGATTGTTCCGTCGCGGATTACGCGCGCATACTTGACGCTCATTTTCTTAAGCGCTTCCATCGCCTTGCTTGCCCTGTACTCCTGCACGAACCCAAGCAAGGCATTGAGGATTACGATTGCAAAAATGGCAATTGTTTCCGGGCCCTGCTTTATGAAATAGGTAATGATTGCTGAAAGGATAAGCATTATCACAAAAGGGGACTTGAACTGGTCAAAAATTATTTTGAGCGCATTAACGCCGCTTTTTACTTCGACAACATTAGGGCCGTGCTCATTCAGGAGAGCCGCAGCATCCTTTTCACTGAGGCCCCTATTGTTCGCCATATACCACTATTTCGTGCAACTCTTTTTAACCTAACCTTGCCCGCCTTGTCGAACGCAAAAATCAGTTCCGCGCCATCGTTCCCTTTCCTATTAGTTCGCCTTCTTCCTTGCATTTTCGCATTTGCCTCTTTATTGCCGTTGGGCATTGCGAATGCCGCAATCTTCTTGGCAATTTCTTCAATCGCCCTATTCCTGATTGGGCGCTCCCTCATCTCTTTTTGCTTTGACGACTTCGCGTTCCCATTACTCGCCATTCCCAAGATGGATTTTCCAACCTTCCTTAGGCCAGTACTTACCGTTCCGATATTATATCGCGCTTCGGACATGAGTTCCATTTTCTGCTGTATGTTGCCTGCAGGTTCTAGCATTCGAAAGTTAATCGCAAGAGCTCTATCCTCTTTTAGAATATCATTTCTTGTCTGGTATGCCTCTGTTGTATCTTCCCTTACAGCGATGGTTTCGGCGGGTATAGTAAAACTTGCAGTCTCTGCTTTTGAAATGTTTGCTTGCGTGGTATCATGGAACGAACGCATTGCTTCCATAGTACTGTTCTCTTCCTGATTTGAAGAATTACCCTCGTACAAATGAGTTGTCGAAGTCGATGGTGCCAGTTCGACAGGAGCATATTCCGGGGTAGTAACTATCGTATCTTTGGTATATGAGGCATTGCTTAATGAGCTATCCAATCCAGTTGATGATTGGGTAGGGTATTGCTCACTTTGCCACTGTGTCTTGGCATAATCTGCTTGTTCTGGGGCCGCCGCATTATACGGAAACACATAATTTGGCTGTTCAGTAATCTCAATCCTTCCTGTTGCTTTTTCAAGTGCAATCTCGAGCGCAAGTTCGTGCTGTATCAAGTGAGATGCATCTATCCTTGGTCTCTCAATCCTAGATTCAGGAAGCGCATCACAGCAAATACTTGCAAACGCAAGCCCCTCCTTTACTGGAGACTCGACGGTATAGCCATATATTTGGTCTGATCCAACCATATTACCCAGGTTTTTTCTCATTGATTCATCAAACGGCGCGCTGCAGGAGGCGCACTCCCCCATGTTATCATTTTTTGATGTAAACTCAAATAACTCAATGGCAAGGGCTTTAACCCTCATTGAAAGTGGGACTTCAATGTCCTGAAGATAAGGGTCATATTGCATCCTCAATTCAAACTCACTTGTAACGGCTATATTCTGGAAGCCAACAAAGAACGGGTTAGCGCTTGCAACAATATATGGTAGGGTATTGTTGACGTATCCCTGTATCCCACCTTGCATGTCCTCAGAAATCCTGACGTCTTTCCCGTGAATGGATGTAATCCATGCCCCCAATTCATTTGATTTAACTGTTATATCAAAATTCCGGGAAATCGTATCAAGAAGGTTATCTCCATATTCTGCATGTATAGTATGGTTCTCAATGTTGCCCTGCCTGTCCCTCAGAAGAATGCGGATGGGAATTTTTTCCCCGCAATTTTGCTTTTGGGCAAAGGCGTTTTTCATTGCATTTTTTTAGCAAACACTAAGTTATAAGTTTGAACCCGAAATTAGTAATTATGGACGAAGAGCGCTCAGCGGGCGCAGTGGTCTTTTACAATAACAAGGGTAATGGCGATTTGGAATACCTTATTTTGCACTACGAGGAAAAGCACTGGGATTTCCCAAAGGGCCATATTGAAGAAGGGGAAACACCGGTTGCCGCCATGCTCAGGGAAGTGAAGGAGGAGACGGGGCTTGATGTGGAGCCGGTCTTTGGGTTCAACGAGAAAATAGAGTACACCTTCAAGGCTATATATGATGACGGCCATCTTAAGCACAAGACGGTTGAGTTCTTTATCGCATCCGCGCCAACAAAAAAGGTCGTGTTATCAAGCGAACATTCCGATTACAAGTGGCTGCCCTACAGGTTTGCAATACTCAGGATAACCCACAAGAATTCGCTTAACGTTCTCAAAACCGCTCATACATTTTTAAAATCTCTTTACAACAAATAAGCAAATTCCCGGTGATAATATGGTGGAGGATCTTAATTCGCAAAATTTTGATGCAGCAGTTAAGGGCAGCAAGAATGTTATCGTGGACTTTTGGGCGCCCTGGTGCGGCCCATGCAGGCTTGTAGGCCCCAATGTTGAAAAGCTGGCTGAGATTTACGCGGGCAGGCTGATGGTCTATAAGGTGAATGTTGACGATGCACCGGAGCTGGCGCAGCACTTCGGCATCATGGGCATTCCCGCAATACTGTTTTTCCAGGACGGCCAGCTTAAGGATAAGGTGGTTGGCGCAATGCCGCTTCCAGGCCTTCAGAAATTCGTTGACAAGAATATCGCATAATACCTTATTTTTCCCATAAATCCCCTTTCGAAACGTTTTTATTAGAATACAACCCCAGTTTTTCTGATGGCAGACAATGATTCTAAAAGCGGCGGCGGCCTGCTTTCCAGATTGAAAAAAGCGTTCAGTGGCAAAGGGAAAAAGGATGCCATGTCAGAAGCGGAGAGGAAAGAGGCAATGCAGAAGGCATTCAATTCAGTGAAAGATGATATTGCTTGCATAAAAGCCTTTGAAAAACCAGCTCCAAAGCCTGCTGCACCTGCGAACTGGAATACATCTGATGCCACAGTGGCAGCAGATCCTACCCAAGCCGTAAAAAAGCCGACCGCACCTGCGAACTCGAACGATCCGCAAACAGCTGCAGGGTCCACTGCAAAAAATTTCCTTGAATCTCTACAGACTGCCCAGCCGTCCAAACCTACTCAACAGCCCAAGCCAACAATGCCTGATGGTGTGAAACCCCGAGAAATTTTGGACGCAATGCTTGCGGAAAGCAAGGCGAATAAGGCGGCAATCGCGAAGAAGGCAGATGATGTTGCAATATCCGCTCAAGCGGCTGCTGACAATGTATCACGGGAAAAACAGGCTGCCGCAGAAAAGGCGGGCGACCAGGCAACCGAGGGCGTAAAAAATGACAAGGTTTCTGGTGGCGCTTTCTCCGGCGTACACGAGGTTACGCGCAAGCATACGTCATTTGGCGGATCATTGTGCAATGGCAGGCTTCTTGAAATAGAAAATGTTGACATGAATCTCCTTGGCATAATTAAGCAGCATGCCATAGTGCCATATTTTGCTGCTGAGCAAATGGAAACGTGCACAGAAAAAATACAGGGCATTTACAGGATAAACGGCTTTCAGGTAATGGTTAAGGCGGCTAGGGAAATCCAGATTAATGGGAAGACATGTATCATATGCATCGTCCGCACGCCGGTTGTTGAAAAAATCGAGTTGGGCTCAATGACTGATGAGCAGCAAGTTACGGCCGACACCGTAATGTCGCTTGTTGAAGAGGAAAAAAGCAAAAAGAGATAATTCGGTATTTATTGATTTGAAGCAGCCATCTGCGCCAAATCCTTCAGCGGTCCTTCGCATTTTGAAAGCAGGTACTGCTGGTCAATCTCCCCATTCTTAATGTCGGTTATGTCCTGGTCCGTGAATGCGCAAACCCCGTCCGCACCGTTGAAGTTCTGCGCGAGGAATTGGTATTGGACTGGAATCATGTCGGGGTTGATCTCAACGAGCTTGAGATAGACAATGCACTCGCTTGTGCTCGAGCGCCCCTTAACCTCGGCGTGTATCTTTGTCTTGTTTATCTCGGTGTCAAACACAGATGGGGTGCACGTGTCAAGGCTTGCATTAATGCATTCGAACGTATCACAGGTCATTTGCTCCTGCGGCTCAAGTACCTGGAATTGCGGTTTGTCGAATCCCGCAGGCTGCTGCGAATTGCCGCAAATGCCGCACGCGCCCAGGAGAAATAGCAGTGGAATGCCGATGAGTATTTCTTTCATGAATCCAATTCCGTGCTAAAGCTTAAATTGTTTAGGAAGAGCAACATACCTATATGCTGGACGACGAGACAAAGCGGGAGATTACAAAGAAGCTCTCGGGCATGGGCAAGGAAGTTGAAATACTCTATTTCCCAGGACCGGATGAGAATTCCTCACAGATAAGCCAGCTGCTTACTGATATGCAGGGCCTGGCCCCAAAATTAAAGATTACGCTGTATCAGGAGACCGCCCCGGAAGCGGCACAGTTCTCGATTGAAAATGTTCCAGTTATGATATTTCGCGGCCCGGGCATAAAGGGCGATGCACGATTTTTTGGTTTTCCCTCAGGCCCGGAATTCCCGGTTTTTATAGAGGTAATTGCATTGGCTGGTGGTAACGAGCGCGGCGGTGCGCTTGCGGGCGTCGCGTCATCACTCAAGTCGCCCCTTCTTGTGGAATCGTTTATCACACCGACCTGCCCCTACTGCCCGACAGCAACATTCATTACGATAAAGTTTGCAATGATGAGCGAGCACATAAGGGGCTATGTCTATGATCTACCAGAATTTCCGCAGCTAAGCCAGAAATACCGGGTGCAGGCCGTGCCAAAGACAGTTGTGAATGAGGGCAAGCTCGAGATAAACGGCGCCCAGCCCGAGGACATATTTGCCCTCGAGCTTAAGAAAATGCTTTCAACGAATAAGCCATAGGATGCATTTGCCTGAACCAGAAAAATGCAGTCATCGAATTAAGCAAAGCGAAATTGCCATCAACGAATTAGATCCCGAGCAGTGTCTCAAGCTGCCCCGCGCTTTTGCATTTTCCGATTTCTCCCCTTAATTTTGCCGAGCCGCTAAAGTTTCTCATCATCTGGAGCGCCTTTACGCGCATATCGCTGATATGTGCGCACTCAAGCTCTCCGCAAATCCCCATATACTCTTTCATTACTTCAACGGCATCATCCTTTCCGTTCGTTGTTCCGTTTTCAAAGCATCTTGGGTTGCCCATCGCAGCCCTTCCAATCATGAACGCATCGCAGTGGCTTGACTTTACCTTCGCCTCCCCATCGCTCCTGCATTGCAGGTCGCCATTCCCAATTACAGGAACATTAACAATGCCCTTTATCTCCCTGATTTTTTCCCAATCCGCTTTCCCTGAATAACCCTGCCTGGATGTCCTGCCGTGCACGGTAAGGAAGTCAATGCCCGCATTTGTAACCTCTTCAGCAAACGCAGCAGTCTTTTCCCAGGTTCCCGCGAGCCGCATTTTCACTGAAAGCACGGGGATCTTATTGCGCAACAGTTCAATTGTTCTCGCCACAACCTGGGGCTTATCCAGAAGTGCGCTTCCTGCCCCTGCTTCCTGCACAATATATGACGGGCAGCCGCAGTTAATGTCAATCCATTTAAGTTTTGGGAATTTTTCCTTAAGCGTATCTGTAGCAGTGGAAAAATCATCAGGCACCTTGCCAAAAAGCTGTATGCAGTCGTCAATTTTATCAGAAAAATCAATCCGGTCTGCGTAAGCGGGCCTTCGTGCTATCGCAGTGGCGCTCACAAGCGGGACGATTGTGATATCCGCACCGTGCCTTTTGCAAAGCATCCGAAATGGGGCGGTCGTGTATTCGCTCAGCGGTGCAAGAAATGCCTTGTTCTTTATTTGCATATGCTCAACGCCAATAAGTATTAGTCGGACCTTTTGAATTTTTTCTCCAGGTCGCCCCAGCTCATCCTAAGCATGGTCGGCCTGCCGTGCGGGCAGGTATAGGGGTTCCTGCACTCGGCAAGTGTGGTGAGAAGGCTCTTCATTTCAGGTATTGAAAGGATATCCCCCCCCTTTATCGCCTTCCTGCACGCCTTTGTAGCAATCTTATGGTCGAGCTCATCACTCACCGTTGTTCCCGAATCAATATTCTCGTGTAATTCATCAATGATGTCCTTGATAACGCCCGCATCATACGCTCTTCCAAATAAGGCAGGTATGGCCGTGAGCGCATATTCGCCCCTGCTGAATTGCTCCACAAAGAACCCATACCTCTCAAACGCGCCCTTATTCTGCTCAATGAATTTTTCCTCTTCCCTATTCGCGGAGAACACGAACGGCTTCAGCAGCCTGTTCACAACGATTGCCTTGTTCTTAAGCTGTTTAGTGAATCTCTCATAGAAAACGCGCTCCTGCGCGGCGTGCTGATCAATCAAAATGAGGCTTCTGTCATCATATCCAAGAATATATGTCCTGTTAAGCTGCCCCATTACGTTCACATGCAGGAATTCATCGCCGGGTACTGTCGTTTTTGTCTTATCACCAAGCGTCTTTTGCACCAATTTCTGTGAGTCCTGCTGCCCCTTCGCTTTTGGTGTAATCATTTCCGCAAGCTCATCCATATCATCTGTTAGTGCCTTTTGGATTCCCCTGTCAATCTCATACTTGTGCGCAGGGCGAGCCATCTTTCCCCCTGCTTCCACTTCAATAGCATGGCTGCTTTGTGCAATGCACTTCTGCACTGCGTTAATCACAGTATCAACAATTGCATATTCGCTCTTGAACTTAATCTCCTCTTTTGACGGGTGAATGTTCACATCAATCATTTCAGGGTCGAGCGTGATGTGCAGCACTGCAATCGGATGCCTCCCAAGGAATATCTTATCCGCATACCCCTTCTCAACCGCATCAGTAATAGCACTGCTCTTCACCAATCTGCCGTTAATGAAAATGACTTGGTAATCTCGAGTCTTCCTAGAATAGCCGACCTTAGAAATGTATCCGCTTACGGCAACACCGTTTGACTCATAATCAAGCTTCACGACGTTCTCAGCGATCTCCTGGCCGAACGCGTGGAATATTTTTCCCTGCCCGTCAACCTTTGGCGAGTTGAATATCTCCTTGCCATCTTTATAGAGCTGGAATGCCATTTCTGGATTTGCCAGAGAGTATTTTGTGACCAAAGATGTAATCTTTGAAGCCTCAATCTCGTCCGACTTCAGGAATTTCAGCCGGACAGGGAATTTGCCAAACAGGTTTCTCACTTCAACAATTGTCCCTTTTGTGATTGGCGATTCCCTAATTTCAATCGCCCTTCCGTCATCATGGAATTCTGATGCATAGCCTTTTGCCGTACCTGCCCTTCTTGTTTGAATTGTCAATTCGCTTACGGTTGTGATGCTTGCGAGCGCCTCGCCCCTGAACCCGAGCGTGTGTATCTCCTCAAGCTCCCGCTCATTATGTATTTTGCTCGTTGTGAACCTCTTCCCGCAAATCTCAAGGTCCTCCCTTTCCATTCCTTTTCCGTTGTCCATAATCCTGATGAGCCGTTTACCGCCATTCTCAAAATAGGCTTTTATTTCATCCGCGCCAGCATCCATGCTGTTCTCAATCAGCTCCTTAACCACCGAAACGGGCGCAGTGATAACCTCGCCGGCCGCAATCTTTTCGCGCAGCCTCTGCGGCATCTCAAAAATTTCCCCCATAATTATGACACCATCTTCTTCAAGAATCTGCACACATCGCCTTGCATTGGTCCTCATCAGTTCCACTATGCATCCTACCAGCTCTCAATACTTGTCTGCTTGTCCTCTTTCAGGCTCTGGCTCTTTTTGCCGTGCGCGAGCCTGTGCAATGTCTCCTTGTGCACGAAATCGTTTTGCTCAAGGCTCTTTGATAAGACAGTCGCCTTATCGATGACTTCCCTTGGAAGCCCTGCGAGCCTTGCCACGTGAACACCATAACTCTTGTCAGTGCCCCCCTGCACAAGCTTGTGGAGAAACACGACATCTTTGCCGGTCTCATCAACCGCCACGTTGTAATTGTTGATGAAAGGATATTTCAGCGAGAGCAGGTTCAGCAGGTGATAGTGGGTTGCGAACATGGTCTTGCTCTGGATTTTCTCTGCTATATGCTCGACAATCGCCCACGCAATCGCCATCCCATCATAAGTTGAAGTGCCCCTTCCAATCTCATCTAATATTACCAGTGAACGGTCCGTTGCATTATTCAGGATGTTTGCACACTCGACCATCTCCGTCATGAATGTTGACTGCCCCCTTGTGATGTCATCCCTTGCACCAACGCGCGTGAAAACCCTGTCCGTCAACGGGATTTGAGCGCTTGCAGCAGGGACAAAGCAGCCCATGTGCGCCATTATGGTGATGAGCGCAACCTGCCTCATGATGGTGGATTTACCTGCCATGTTCGGCCCCGTGATTATCATCACCTTATTGTCAGAATCAAGCTTCACATCGTTTGAAACAAAATCAATTACGCTTTTTTCAACAACCGGGTGCTTCCCGCCAACTATTACCAAAGCTCGGCCATCGCTTATGCTCGGCTTGCAATACCTATTCTCATATGAAACTTTTGCAAAGCCTTGGTAAACGTCAAGCTCTGAGATGAATGCAGAAAGCGCGTACATCCTGTCCGCATATGCGCCCAGGTACTCAACAAGCTTATCGTAAAGCTCCTGCTCAAGCTCCTTTATCCTGTCCTCCGCATTGAGCACCATCACTTCGGTTTCCTTGAGTTTTGGTGAAATGTATCTCTCGCTTGCCAATTGTGTTTGCTTGCGCACATATTCAGGTGGTGCCTTCTCAGCCTGGCTCTTTGGTATCTCTATAAAATAACCGATAATCTTGTTGTACCTCACCTTGAGCGTCTTAATCCCGGTCCTCTGCTTTTCTTCCTCCTCAAATTCGCCTATCCATTCCTTTGAGTTGCTGATTATGCCCCTCAATTTATCCAGGTCATCGCTGTACCCTTTCTTGATGACGCCGCCGTCCCTGACAATCTGTTTTGTGTCATCATCAATCCCCATGCTGATTTGCCTGACCACATCATCAAGCGGCTCTGAGATAGTGAACTCGGCAAAGAATTTGCCAGTAAACTTGTAATCTCCTGCAAGCCTTTTCAATTCATTTGCTTTCTCAATCGACTGCCTGAGCATTAGGAGCTCCCTTGGCAAAACATTCCTGTATGAAATCCTTGTTGAAATCCTCTCGATATCCCCCACAGCTGAAAGAACGCCCCTAACTTTCTCAAGATGCATCGGGTTGCGCATAAGTTGCTCAACGTTGCCGAGCCTCTCCTCAATTTTTTCCTTATCAAGAAGCGGCGATGTAATCCATCTCTTGATTGCCCTTCCACCCATGGGCGTTATCGTCTTATCAAGAATGCTTAGCAGCGTTCCCCTCTCGCTCCCGTCCGCCTGGTTCATCAGCAAATCAAGGTTCCTCATTGTGGTCGCGTCAATAATCATGTTCTTTGACGAGTTGTAATACGAAATCTTGTAGAGCTTTGGCAAAATTGTTCCCGCGGTTGTATATTCCATATAAGAAAGCAAGCCAGAAACCGCCCTCTTCGCATAGGGGAACTCATCAAGGCCGTATGAAGTGAATGAGCCAACTCCAGCGATTTTAGAAAGGACATATTCGCCGTTCTTCTCATCAAACTTGTACGCATCAATCTCCGTCTTCTTGAATCCGAACTCCCTCTCCAGCCTTTCAACCCAGTCATAACCGGACGTTGCACCCTGCGGCACAATAATTTCAGAAGGCCTATACTTCTCAAACTCCGTGTCCAAGCCCTCCTTCGCTAATTCTGTGGTGAATGCCTCACCTGTTGAAACATCGCACGCGCACAGACCTATCTTATCCCCTGTTGAATAAACGCTCAGAATGTAATTATTCGTCTTCTCATTCATCAGCGTGGGCTCCATTACCGTTCCAGGCGTGATTACCCTCACAACGCCCCTTTTCACGAGGCCTTTCGCCTTGCGCGGGTCCTCAAGCTGCTCGACAATCACCACCTTGTGACCCTTGCCCATAAGCTTCTTCAGGTATGGCTCCAATGCATGATAAGGTATTCCAGCGAGAGGCGCCTTGGCCTCATTTTTTCCCCTTGAAGTCAGCACAATCTGCAAGTCACGTGATACAACTTTTGCATCATCATAGAACGTTTCATAAAAGTCGCCCATCCTGAATAGGATTACACAATCAGGATACTTCTTCTTAACCTCCCAGTATTGTGCCATGGCGGGAGTTACCCTCCCGACCGCGTCTTCCCCCGACATCGCTTCCCATTAGGATTATATTATTTTTAAGGGTTTGCGGGAGTTAGCGGCGGCTCCTGCTGCAGTATGTCTCAGTTTGCTTGGGAATGCAGAAGTCTTCGCCCAGGCCATGGTTTACGCAGCCTTCTTGTGTTCTCTTAATCTTCCTTATCATTTCCTTTGCCGCCTTGTGGGCCTTGGGCGTCAATTCCCTTTTGGCAACGACCTGCTGGAGCACGTGCGGTTTCAGGCTGCCGGAATACAGTGTGACAAAAAGCAACCCTGCCTTATCCCTTAGTGCAATTGGGCGCTTCTCGTCAACCGCAATGAACAGCAGTCCCGGCTTTTCACCCAGCTCAAACAGTGCATCTGCAAGCTTCGACTGGCCTTCGTCGCTGCGATAGAGCACCAGCTTGAGCTTATCATACTGGTCTCTTGCAGCCTGTACTGCCAGGTCAGACCACGCCCTTTTTGTCCCGTATTTTCCGTCCATCATAACGCGCGCAAGCCCAAGTGCATCTTCGTTCTTAGCCAGTTTATCTACATCTTCAATTTCGTCCCCTGTCCATCTCTGAGTGGGATCATTCGTCTTATCAATTCCAGTCTGCGTTGTGACAGACTCTTCTTTCCCGTCCCCTGCCTTCATTTTCTCTTCAAGCACCTTCTCTGTCGCTTTTTTCGCTGCATCTTTAACAGTATCTGAAATATTCTTGCTGTTGAGAATCCCGTTAAGGCCGTTCAAGTCCTTCCTCTCAACAAGAAGGTCCACATAGCCAAGGCCCGCAGCATTCCTAATGTCCTGGTTGGCCCGGTTGCTGTCGCCGCCGTTCATCCAGTGTTGCAACATGATGCGGTCCTTTTTCTCTATGAATTTCTTGATCATTGCATTTTGGCCATCAAGATAGGCTTTGTCAACCTCATTTTCAAGCCCGAGCTGGTGTGCAGCACCTCTCAACTGATAGATTGACTGGTATTCGCCCGCTGCAACGTAAACTTCCAATACCTTTTGGAGCGCGAGCTTTCTTCCCTCAATCGGAAACGCAACATTCCTTGCATACTCAACCAAGAAATTCGCCTTCGTGATGCTGGTCTTGGCATTCCTGTAATAATAATCCACCAACGCCTTGGTGGCATCAAGCCTTGCCTTATCTGACTGGTTTGGGTTCTTAGCAACTGCCTCAAATTCCCATATGTCGTGATAAGAACGCACGCTAAACGCGCTCTGTTTATCAACCTGTGCATGTTTTATGAGTGGCTCAAGCGGCAAAGGTGCTGCTTCTCTTTTTTGCTGTGCAAACGCACCGCCAGCAATGCCCTCTGCCAGGAGCAGTGTTCCAACAGCCACAATCATCTTTGCCCTGAAAGGCAAAGGCCTCTTCATTTTTTTATCAGAACCAAGCGTAATTGAATTTTGTGCCATAATTATCATCCTTGCTAGAACTTGCCCCGAGCCAAATAAATACCTTCCGAATGAAGGCATTTGGTCGCATAAAAACCTTTGGAAAAATTAGAAATTATCGACAAAGTATTTTGCCACGTTAAGCGCGTCCACCATGGATGCCTCGCTTGAAAGGCCTCGTTCAAACTCTGTTGCGACAACAATCGCAAGCGCAGTCTCATTTTTCAAGGTGCATGTCTTTACTAGTTCATCCGCCTGCGGTGCGAGCCTGCCAAACTTTTTCCTAACCTTTTCATGCGCGTCGTCAAGCATTTTCTTGAACTTGCTTTCCATAGGTTTTCCGCCATAGAGTGTCCTAAGCACAAACACCTGGTCAATCGCCGTTTCCCCCTTTTCAGTTTTCATAACCACACAAATCACCCCATTAGTGTAACGTATAATGCTCGAGCATTGCTATAGAATCCCTCACGTACGGGGGAAGCTGCGCACCCTCAGCACGCAATAATGCAACGCCCATGTCCAACTGCTCTTTTCTCTTGATAATCTCGCTAATAATCTCATCTGATGCGCCAATGCGCGCCAGCAGGTACTTGGATGAGGCCTCAGTGACCTCTTCGGCAGTGCCTGCAAACAATTTTACCGCAACTTTGTATTTGCCTATGGACATATTCATTGTTGTCCCATCCATCTTGCGAAGCAGGTCATAAATAGACGGGTCAGCTGTTCCGTAGTTAAGCGCTCCTTTTTGTAGGAACGTTCCAGCATCCCTTGCTGATATTTTACCCTTTGTCACCAATTCGTCAAAAACCTTTGTAGTAATATTATCGGCATTTGCATGGCCGAGCTGATTGAAAAAGCTGGGACCAAAGGTATTAGTACTTACATGATGCACCGCTTTCCCATTTTCCCTTGCAATCTCCCTAAACGATTCAAGAAGTTTGGGATCTTCAATCTGGATAACAGCCTTTATGCTCGTAAATGTATCTACAGTTGCCTTTTCCAATTCATGTGTGCTCTTGGCCGCATCAAGGAAATCATACACGGCAGTTCTTGTCTTAAGCGAAGCATTCTTGAGCGAATGCTGGAGCTCCATGTTATTGATAATGCCTCCCAAGCTGAAAGGCTTTTCAACATTCCCCACTTTGTAGAGTATATTGTCCCCCTTTATAAAAAGCTCTGCCTGTTGGGCTGAAAACTTTGCACAAACATCCTTTAGCCCAAGCGTATCCTTTAGGCCTTTTTCTTTGAATACCTCTTCTGCAGTTTCCCTCATCATCTTCTCTATCTTTGGTATGAGTTTTGGGTCTTTGCTAAAAATCAATATCTCATCGCCCTTCTCTGTAAGCCGGATCACAGAATGGCCTTCCTTTTCAAGCTTTGCAGCGCCCTTAAAGTATATCTCAAGCCCAAGGTCGCCAACTTTTTGATTAATATTGTTCAACATCCAGGTAAGGCTTTTGTCAAGATTATATACGTATTTTTTCTCTGCGGCAATAGTCCTCAGGTGTGAGTATTTTGTCAATAGGTTACTTGCTTCAGATGACATTTTGCCAAACAATGCCCAAACACTTACCTCCGAATACTCAAGAGACGATCGCACCAATTTCAAGTCATCAGTAACCTTGGTTTTTGACACGGCATTTACAAAATCGTCAGCCTCTTTTAATATTTTTTGTGATGGCGCAGTCTTGAACATTTTTTGTGCGGCTGCCAAAACCTTTACATCATGTATCTCTTTCAGGACTTTGCCTCCCGCAGGCACAATCGTCGCAGCGAGAAGCACGACATTAATGTAGCTGATTGAGCCATTCTTGTAGTATTCTTCGGCTATCTGTTTCACCATGTCCACGGCATCGGCATACTGCCCGCCCGGCAATGCGGATATGGCTGCCCGACTCAATTCCTTCTCGCCCGACCTCTGATATTTCTCCTTCTCATAGCTGTCTATGCCCATGCGTGCCTCTGCAAGCAGCTCCCTTGCGTGCGATGTCTCTTTTTTGAGATATACCTGCATCTGCTCAGCGGTAAGCCCGTCGCCTTCCCTGTAAATGTAATCCAGCGCCTGGCTGAACTCCTGCTTCGCACGCAGCATTTTCTCCTTGGGCCCTTCCAGAAGAAGATTAATGTTTGCAACCACGGGTTTCTTTTGCTCAAGGGCAATGTATTCGAGCTCCTTATCGATGAACTTGACCATGCTCGCGCAGAATACCATGCTGCTGACCGCAGTTTGAGCCTTGCTTGCTTCAATACGCATATAGTTTGCCAGCTGATTGCCACTAATGCGCTTTGTATCTATTCCCTTTGCTTCAATACTTGATTCGGCTCCCATACAACATCCCTTTCTTTCTTCAGGTTTATATACTTTAGGAGTGAGGAAATTCCACCATGCCGTCATTTTGCATTTATGCGAACCTTCAGAAGGACTGGGCCGTTGAGATGGTGATGGAGCTGTCGCAGCTCCTGATGAAGAACGGCTATTCATACACGAAGGAAAATCCTGATTATACGATAGTGATTGGCGGTGACGGAACGCTCTACCACTACTTTGATGAGCTGAAGGGCAGGGTCATTCTCATTGGCTCTGAAAAGACCTACAGGTCGCAGCTCAACAATATCAACTGGAAATCCAGGATTGTGGCCCTGATGAAGCGGGGCAAATCCGTAATGCTCCCAGTTCTAGATGTAAGATGCGAGGGTGCGGTTGTCGGACGCGCAATGAACGACGTGGTGTTTCACACCAATGACCACAAGATTGTGAGGATAAAATACATCCTGAACAAGAAGATTACAGAATTCATTGGAGACGGGCTCATACTGGCAACGCCATTTGGCTCGCCCGCATATTCCTTCTCCGCAGGAGGCAAGGAACTTCCGCTCACATCAAATAAGGTTGCAATCACGCCCATCTGCCCCTATCTTAAGCGCGTCAAGCAGGCAGCCGTTGAGCTTAGTGAGATTGACGTGGTGGCTCCAACCAACGCCTCGCTTATTTTGGACGGCAGGCTCGCGCGCGTGTCCTGCCTGGGCAGCGTCTTTAACATAACAAAATCCAAAAGAAGCATCGAGTTCGTGCAGTAAAAAAGTTACTCTTTCCTGCTGTTGAATAGTTCCAGCTCCCTGTCAACTTCGGCATTCGCCTCAAAATACTGTGTGGGAGTTATGTTTTCAACCGCATAAAATCCGTGCGCAGCCACTATCTGGCCAGGCTTGAAAATGACATGATTGAACGGAAGCAGGCTAAGCTTTTCGCTTGCTGCGGTGCGCATGACCTTCCCGTCCGCAAAGCCGAATGCCTGCAAATCTGCAGTCACATTATAATTGTCAACGGATTTTATGGCACCGCATCTCACCGTGCAGCGGTTTACCCTTGATAGGAAATAGGCCCTTGTCGCGTCGCTTTTTGACTTGCCGATAAACGCGGCGTCGGTTATCAGGATATCCATTAGATGGGTAATCAGCCTGTCGCCATTTGGATGCAGCCCTATGCCAAGGAAGTATGCGCTGACCACCTGCTCGCTAAAGGTATCGGTGTTTCTCAGGGAGGCTATTCTTGAGCAGCACCTGCCCAGATACGGCAGCGACATGAGGAATTCATACGCCTTTTTTTCATCATCAAAAAGCAGCCGGTACTCATTCACTTCCAGCTTCTTGCCGCATAGCCCAAGCTGATTCGGTGGAAATGCATACCTTAGGGCCCTTTGAATCCCCGGCCCAGCCATTTTCTGCATGCTATAATTCTGAAATTCCAGCCATATAAAGTTATGTTTGGGGCGCTCTCCGTCGGTGTGCCGTCTGAACTATGGAAGGGTATAAAAAGGGGTCAAGAGCCTAATAATACATGGCAACCACCCTTAAAACTCGAGAGTATATCAAGAGGATTAGGGAAGAGATTAGGGCTACTTTTGACCTTAGCGGATTTGGCATGCAGCCCGCATTTGCATACGCCGATGTGGGCACATCAATGGGCAGGGGATTTGCCACAATCAGGCCGCTCACCGAAGAAAAGCCAATCGCCAATGGCATTCACATTTCCAAATTTGACACGGGGCCGCTTCCGGATAAGGGGACCCCCGCACGCGGGCTTGCCGAATGGGAGCCGTTGCACATCCTCTATCCGAATGAGGTTACGGATGCAAGAAAGGGCTGGAAGCGCTTCATTGAAATGAAAGAGGCGCAGAAGGAAGTAAAAAAGATTCTTGCATCATCCGGCGCGTGCCACGAATACATTGCCTATGA
>CAILAH010000041.1 GCA_903832205.1 uncultured Microcaldota archaeon
ATGTTCATATTTACCCTTCCATACAGGGTTTGAGGTGCTGCCACGACATGCACACCTGACCTTACAAGCTCGCCGACCTCCTTGATAACCGGCTTTGCAAACTTATCCCCGAATGGGTTGGCTGGCACGTGCCCAATTCCAGTCACCAGGAGCACAACGCCCTCATAATCGCCAAGTTTAGAAATGAATTCCGGCTTTATGCCCGGATGCACATAGACCATCGCAACCTTGTCGCTGAATTTAGGGACGAGCTCCATCTTTCCCGGCGCATTTGCCTTCGCCGCATTCTCCTCTTTGATATACTCGATCATTTTTTTCGTATAATCAACCTTCGCAACCGGCAGCGCGTTAATGCTGTGGAACGCATCCCTCCTTGAGGTGTGCATTTTCCTCACTCTCGTGCCCCCGTGCACATGCGCCCAGCCGTCGTCAGTTTTCGCGTGCATGCACACGAACACCCCTGGCTTGCCCGTGCTTGCATAATATGCGGAGTTCATCAGATTTTCCTTTGTATCTGAAGACCCCCTGTCAGAGCTTCTCTGCGCACCCGTAAACACAACGGGCTTCTCAGGGTTCCGCACCATAAATGAAACTGCAGCGGCACTATAGCCCAGCGTATCCGTTCCGTGGGTTGCAACAACCGCCTTTCCCTCCTTGAGCTCGTCGAATATTTCCTTCCCCATGATTTTCCAGTGCTCAACCGTCAAATCCTCAGAAAGTATGGCCATCACATTCTTGAATCTCACGCCGCCGAACATTTGCACTTCCGGGAATGCCTCCCTGAAATCCTTGGGCGTTGTCGCGGGGAACACCGCTCCCGTCGTATATTCGACCTTGGACGAGATGGTGCCCCCGAACATCAGCACCGCCGTATCATAGCCTTTCCCATCCTCATCATCGCTTCCTGTTTCACTTGCACTCACACCTGCCTTTCCCTTGCCCACTCCCCCGCCAGTTTTCTCCGCTTTCTTCTTCACCAGCCTTATCGTCTCGTTGAACTTCACTCCCACATTATACCCGCTGTTGAGCTTGATCTCAATGATATCTGTGTTCTCGGAATAATTCTCCAGCAGCACTCCTTCCCTCTCCTCGCCGCCAAAATCAATGGAGACCCTGTCCCCACTCTCGATATTCTTTTTCCAAAGCTGCTCAAGGATTTTTTTGCTGTACATTAGTTCACCTGTGCTCTTCGCTGTAAACGTCCGGGAGCCCCTTTCCCTTCTCGCCATCAAACCCCTTCAGGAAATTGTAAACGAGCTCACCCAAATTCTCAATCCAGTAGCCGCCCTCAAGCACCGCAAATATGGGCACATTGTTTTCCTTGGCTTCCGCGTCAAGCAGCCTGCCAATCTTCTGGTATGTCCTGGCCTCCTTGATTTTTGTGACCGTTCCGAAGAACATGTCCTTGTGGAACGTGTTGAATCCGGCACTCACACCGATAAAATCGGGCCTTGCCTCATCCACAAACTTTGGAATCACTTCCCTGCACTTGTCGACGAATTCCTTATCAGTGATCCAGAGGCGGTTCTCATACCACCTCATCCTGTTTGTGCTTTCCTTTTCCTTGCCCACATAGGGGTACACCGACTCCGCGTGCTGGTGCAGCGAAAGCATGTAAACCCGCGCGTCATTCAGGAAAATATTATTCGTCCCGTTGCAGAAGTGCGCATCGGTATCAATGATGAGCGGCCGTTTTATTTTTCCCTCATCCAGCATCTTGGCAACCGCCACTGCCATGTTGTTTATGTATGCGTACCCGCCGAAGAAATCCTTTCCCGCATGGCTTCCCTTTGGCCTTGTGAGCGCAAACGCAAACTCCTTCTTCTTGAGCGCGTGTTCCGCTGCGCCGCAGGCCGCACCGGCCGCCAACGACGCCGCCCCATAGGTCTTCTCATCAATGGGCTCGTCCGGAAAATAGGTGTTAATCCTCTTGTAATTCTTTATCTCATCCAGGTATCTTGCCGAGTGCACCCTCTCCAAATCCTTTCTTGTTGCGGGCTTCGGCTTCACGAACTTGTGCTTTAGGTCAGAGCCGTTCAGGTAATCCACTATTGCAGTAATCCTGTCTGGAGTGTCCGGGAACTTCCCCTGGAACTCCAGCAGCTCATCTGAATAGTAGATTGGCACCGTCATTTGCACATCCCCAAAAAGTCAACAGAGAATCCCAGTGCAGAGCTGATTGCATTAATTATTCCGCACAGCGGGTTCGCGCCCCCCGTATCCGTTCCAGTTCCCGGTATGGGCGGAATCGTTATTCCCCCGTTGCCATTGCCATTATTGTTAATCTCGCCGCTCAGCACCGCCTCAGCAAGCATGTCCTTGACGGAAGAGTCTATCTCATCCATCCTTGAAATGAGCGCGCTTATCTGCGACTTGTCAACCTTCTTGCCAAGCACGCCGTCTATCTCCTTCTTGTAGGCGGTGAGGTTTGCCTCATATTTCGTTCCGTTCAGCTTGGGCTTCGCACTTTCAATATCAGCGAGCGCCGTGTTCGCCTTGCTCTTGAGCACCTCGTACTGCGCACTGGTCATCTGTATGCTTGTCTTCAGCTTTGAAAGTATCCCCTTATACTGATCCGCCTGCTTTATCGCAAGCTTGTACTGCCCGGCCTCCTTGTAATCCTGCACAATCTCGCTGTAATTCTTAGCGTCCTCGATTGCCGCGGCGGTAACATTGTCCGTCCAGCTGGCCTTGGCGTACATGGACTTTACCTCCTCGTACCCGTCCAAAACCGCGTTATAACCGTCCTTGTAGGTCTTGTCCCTGGAGTTCCAATAATTAACCCTCTCATTCATCTTGTTATAGATGTTTTCCGCGCGTGTGTTGGTCTGCGAAATTGTGCCAAGCACCGTTGCAATCTCATCCGCCAGCTCCTTTGCACTGTCCGCATCGCCATAGGTCGCATTCATGTTGAGGCAGTAGGGGTAATCATAAAGCTCGTTGTCCTCCATGGCCTGCATTGCATCTTCCATGATTGTAATCTGGCTGCTCAAGTCCTGGTAATCTGTCTGAGTCTGCGGGTCCTTTGCGCCCTCTTTTGCCGCGATTACCGCGGTATCAACATTCTTCCTCTCAGTGTTCCAGTATTGTATCGCCAAAATCAAGTCTTCCCTTATCTGCATTGCGCACAGGGGGACCCTGTAGCACGCCTTCAGGCACGTGTCATGGTCATAGCAGGGCATTGCATCAACACCAGTCGTTCTCTCACAAACCGTCCTCTCAGGGTACTGGCTCTGGTTGAATGCATTAATCAAATCCCTTATCTGCTGCGTCTTGCTCGCAACGCCCGATGTTTCCTTAAGGTTCAAAATGAGCACGGCTGCAATTTCGTCCTTGCTCTGCAGTATTTGCGAATGGCTATCAATCATCATCGTCTCCACGCCGTCTATTGTGACGATCCAGTAATCGCTGCCTCCTGCAGAAAGCTTGTTCAGCTCGTACTTCTCCTGCGGCTCCACATAGGAGCTTGCCACCTGCGCTACGGTGGTGGCTGAAGCCAATGCCGGGAGCACGAGCAGTGAAAACAGCAGGATATAACCGAAGCAGAAAATGTGATTCTTATTCATAATCTAGTATTTTGTAGGCGAGGTTTTTAACCCTTAATTTTGCCCATGATTGACTCGTGCACTGCTTCCGGCGTATGTGCCCCGTCAATCCAGTGCATCTGCCCCGCGAAGAACCTGTCCTTGAAAATCCGTGTGTAATTTTCCCTTACCTTCTTAAGGAAATAGGCCTTCTCGAACAGCTCCTGCCCGCCCCTCAATCTCTTCATGCCCTCTTCGGGAGTTATGTCTATTATTATTACAACGTCCGGCTTGACCATCCCGAACCCTTCAATGATTTTCTTCCCTTTCTCGTAATCGAACCCCTGTGCTCCCTGATATGCGAGCGTTGTGTGCACATACCTGTCCACAATCAGGTGCTTTTCTTTGTGGGACTTGCATTTCTCAAACGCCCCCATATCCTTGAGCATGTCCATGAGAAACATGGGGAACATCGATTCGCCGCTCATTTCAAAATTAACTTTCTTCTTCAGTATGTTAACGAACAATTGGCCGTAAACCCCATCCCTGTCCGGGAACCTCTTCACTTCCGCCTTGAGCGCCCTTGCAAGCAGCTCAATCTGCGTGCCCTTCCCCGCGCCGTCAATGCCCTCAACGCCAATTATCATATCCCAGATATCCCCCCCAAAATTAAAAAATTGAACAATGCGCTGCCCTGCAATATTATAAGCGCGCGCTGCAATATTCTAACGGTGTATTCATGTTCAGCGAAATAACCTACTACCAGATCTTCGGGAAGCCGCTCATAATGTACCTGGGAATAGTGACTCTCCTGTCGCTCCTAACCACTGCAACCATTGCAATCCTTACAATGAAAGGCATCCGCAAATTCCCGCTGCAGTGGCACACAATGGGCGCGGTATTATCTCTCACACTCGCAGCCATACACGCAATACTCGGCATCCTTCTCTACTTTTAATCCTTCTTTTATCCAGAACTCATGGATTGATAACTAGATTTCTTAGTGTAGAATGCAAGCTGCAAAATATGTCCCGGGACACCGTATTTCTTGGCCAGATCAAGTGCCATTTCCTCTGCTTCCAGGTATTTTCTCCCGCTGAGCGCCTGCTTCCTCAATTTTGGCGAGAGCACATCTGTTCTCCACCTTGGCAGGTTTCTTTTTGCCCTGGGAATTTCACAGGGATACCCGTGAAGGTAAAGCATGCCGAGCATCCACGAATCAACGGGAACCAGGCATTCCGCTCCACTCATCCTAAGGAAAAGCGACGCGGTTTTGTAGCCAAACCCGCTTACGTAGTTCACAATGAATTTTCTGAGCAGGATTTCCGATTCCGCGCCGGATTTTATTCCAGTCTCAACCGCATTTAGCAGGTTAAGGCTTTCCCATCTCCTGCCGAGTTCGCTTATGCATTTAGCTTTCTGCTCATGGAAGAGCACTCCGGAATTTTTCAGTGCCTGGCCGATGCCTTCCTGGTTTGCAAAGGCCGTCTCCGGGCTGCAAAATGGCCTGATGATACCAAATCCCATTATCTGTCCATCATACTGCTGGAACGGCGTAAGCAGGCAGTAGGCCATTCCGCGGAACAGGCCGTTATCGCTTAGCCTTGCCCCATCAAGAACAATCGCAGATTCCTTCTCATGCATCGCTCTTGCGTCCCTAAAATTTGCCTCGGTAAGGATAAGGTCGGAGATGTTGCTAACCTTGTGGAAGCGCCCCTCCCGTTTTATCCTAACACTAGCTTTCCTTTTATCATGCAGCACATTAACAGGAGAATTCATAAGCAGTTTGGGCCTGCTCGCCATTAAATACATTTTGATTTTAGAAAAAGAGGAGTGGACCCGCTCACTGCAAGGAGGGGAGCGCCCCTGCACATTCGCGTGAGCGAATGGCACATCGTTTGCGATTGCAAACGCTTGTCCTCTCGTGTGGTCTGCTCTCCTCCCCCATCAATTTGCATTTAGCCTATCATTGATTTAACCAACAAGAGAAAAAAGTATGGACCCGCCCAGATTTTCACCACCTTTCTGGTGCAGCTCTTTAGGCATCCCAAAAGAGGTGCATTGAACTGGGGATCTTTCCCGTGTCAGGGGAACGTCTTAACCACTCGACTACGGGTCCAACAGGCATAATTAGACAAGCCATTCTTAATAAAATTTATCACAGGGCAGCTCATCCACCCAGTGCAACTTTCATGTAGTACATTAGTGCAACGCCAAGTATGATTGCAGCAAACTGCACCGCGGAAATCTGTGCCTTCCTCTCCTTGTGCAACTCAGGAATCAAGTCAACGGCTGCAATGTAGATGAACCCCCCTGCCGCAAGCGCAAGCATGTAGGGCGCAAGCCAGGTAACGCTTGAAAGGAAGAAATATGCCAATATGCCGCCGATTATTGCTGTGAATGCCGTTAGCAGGTTATAGAAGAGCGCCTTCTTTGGAGTGAGACCGCTGTGCACGAGCACCGCAAAGTCCCCAAACTCCTGCGGTATCTCGTGCAACGAAATCGCAATAGTACTCGCAATCCCCACCTCAACGCTCGTCATGAACGAGGTTGCGATTATTACCCCGTCGAAGAAATTGTGCACACCGTCACCCACAAGGTTCAGGTATGCCGTGGGCTGGATTTTTCCCTTTTTCTCCTTGTGCTCCGTACCGTGGATCTCGCACTCCTCCTCATGGCAGTGCCTCCAGTGCAGGAATTTCTCAATCACGAAGAACAGCATGAATCCGGCGAACAGCAGCGCAAAGACAAGCATCGCATTCAGCTGAAGCAGCGCCTCGGGAAGCAGATGGAACAGCGCCCCTCCCATCATCGCCCCAACGGCGAATGCCACGAGGAGCACGAGGATTTTCCTCATTATGCCCTCATTCACGCTGAGGAACACAATCCCCACAAGCGAGAACAGGCTGACGATGATAGTGGCTGCAATAATCAGCTCTAGCATGAGTTAATTCCACCCGCCTATATTATAAAATTACTTGGGTCGGCTCCCTCGCCGCCCGCACAATAATTATCTGAAGGCAAGTGCAACGAGCTTCTCGGCGAACCTGTCGTGCTCAAGCACAACCGCCCCTGTCGCAATCTCCTCGTCATACTGCCCCGCAAACGGCTGCCTTCCAGCAATGATGAACATGTTAACGAGCGGCATCCCTCCGTCCTTTCTCGGGTTTTCCCTCACATATCCCGCCTCGAAAAGTTCCTTTACAGTCTCGCGCTTGAACTTCGTTGTAAGAAACCACACATCCGATTTTTGCACGTCTTCTCTGGCAGTCGCAATTGCAAGCATCCTGGGCAGGTCAATGCCGTGGGTTGCGGAAGTGAGTATGTTCGAGTCGCTGAACAGGTAATTCTTCCCGGGATTTCCGCCCCAATTCATGGTGCTCGCATTGGCAAGCGCCTTGATGTCCAGGTGCTTGAAATCCTCCTTCACAAGGCATCCGGCCTGGAACAGGCCCTCAAGCACGGGCCTCACGAACCTCGGGTCCCTCATGGTTGCAAAATAGATCGGGAAATGCTCCAGCATCTTCCTGAGCTGTGCGAGCACAACCTCGTCCGTGACGTACATCTTCATCAGCATGGGCTCGTTCACCTTTGAAAGGTTCCTTATGCTGTCCCTGAACGCCGTGCCGTACAGCATCTTTGACGCGTTTTCAACGGAAATCCTCTCTATGAAATCCCTGCCGAGCTCAACCGGCTGGTCGAGGACGGACTGCTTGAACATCCTGTACACCCAGGAATTCTCGCTGGACTGCAGCATTACTGCATATTCCTTGTTCTTCTCAATGAGCATGATTATCTTGAGGTAATCCTCCTCGCCGTGCGCCAGGTGCCTCAGCTTATCGAACGCCACAAAGAAGAAGCTCTTCAGCAGCGGCGACGCGGAAACGAAATTTTCCGGCTTTATCTCATCCTTGAAAAATCCCCTATACTGGAATTTGGAACCGTCACGAACCTCCCTTTTTTCCACAAGCGCCTTGTATGCCCTGAACGCCGCATATGCGTGGACCGGCGTCTGGTTAAGCAGTACGTTATCAAAGCTTGTGGCAATAACCTTCTTTCCTTGCATGGTATCTTAGGAAGATTCACAGTTTAAAAAGATTTCGATGGGCGCCTACTGCTTCATAGAAGTGGAAATCCAGGCAATTTCAACATCTGCCCCTGTTAGTCTATTGGGTGGAAACCCTGAGAGTTGCAACGTATTCTCCCCTATCAACCCGCTCCCCTACCTTCGCATGCGGGCCCAATTCCACCAGCTCCACAACATAGCCATTATCGGTTGTTATGCCCTTGCCCGCCTCAATATCAACCGTGCCCATCCCTGCGCCATTCTTCTCCAGTGCAAATGCCGCAACCGCCCTTCCCGCCCAAATACACATCGCCCCTTCAGGGCACCTGGAATCCTCCTTAACGCCCAAGAACTTGACCGCAAGGTTTTCCGAGCCAATGTACGCGCTCTCATTCACGCTTAACTGGAAATCCTTTCCCAGCTCCGCCTGCACATAATTGTGGTTCTGCTGCGAATATCCAATCGCAATCAAAATTACTATGGCTGCAATGATTGCCACCGCGCCAACCGCAAATCCAAATGTCAATTTGCCACTTGCTATTTTTCCTTTCCTAGGTTTTGCCCCGGCATTAGCTTTTGCCATATTCTATCCTTCTCTCCCTCTTCTTAAAAATCTTAATGTGCCTTTGTTAGTCACTTGCCTAACAATAACAAATCCTTTTTATACCTAGCGCGGGATATATCTCCCAGGTGATACGAAATGGCAAAGAAAGATAATGAGGAATGCGGCATGTGCTGCAGCCCGGGCTCGAGCAAGCTAGTTTCTTTTGGAATTGTTTTCATGGTGATGCTTGCTGGCATACTGGTGGGAATCGCAGTGTTCCCCAAAGACGGCCCAGCGGGCAGCATAACGCTTACAACACCCACCGAACACACAATCTCAGTCAACGGCGAGGCGCAGCAGACACTCTCCCCGGACCAGCTAGTCCTCTCGCTGAGCGTTGAAACGCAGGAGGATTCCGCAGCACTTTCCCAGTCAAAGAACGCGGACCTTATTGACAAGGTTAAGAAAGCGCTGCTTGCAAAAGGCGTCCTTGAAAGGGACATCTCAACAGACTCCTATTATGTATACCCCGTTGAGCAGTCCCACTGGATTTGCCCAGACAATATGGCGGACTGCAAGGATGACGAGAAGATTTACGATACAAAGATAACTGGCTACAAGACAACACACTCGCTGTCAGTGAAGACGGTCGACCTCAACAACGGCGGCATCCTTGTTGATGCGGCAGTGCAGGCGGGCGCAACAAACGTCAACTCCGTCTCCTTCACATTGAAGGATGAGACGCGCAGGGCGATTGAGGAGAACCTGCTCAAGTACGCATCCGCAAATGCAAAGGTTAAGGCGCAGAAGATAGCGGATGGGCTCACTGTCAAGCTCGGTGCACCCACCTCTGCGGGAAACAGCTATGTCTACTTCCCCGGCCCGGTTTACAGGGAGTACAACATGGCAATGGATTCCGCGCCATCGACCAGCTTCTCGCCAGGCGAGATGGTTGTAACTGCATCCGTGAGCGTCTCCTACCTTATGGAGTAGGCAAAGGCATTGAAGATGAGAAAAGATGGATGAAGGAAGATGCATTGGAGATAGAAAAAATGGATGAGGATAAGTTGAGGAGGAATGAGAGGTAATCAAATGGGAGATTTGACGGTCGACCGTTCCGTAAGGAGGGCACTCAGCTCCGAAAGCCGCGTGTCCATCCTAAAATCCGTCTCCGTAAGGAGAAGGACGCAGAGCGAGCTGGCCAGAGAACTAAACCTCGCCTCCCCAACTATTTTACAGCATCTTTCAATCCTTTTGGAATCCGGCCTCATGGAAAAAATAGATGAGGGCCGCAAGTGGAAATACTACCAACTCACTGAAAAAGGGCGCAGCCTGCTCGGGATTGAGCAGCGCGCCGTTCCCGTCCGCTCGATAATACTATTCGCGGTTGCCCTGGTGTTCATAGTTTCTTCGGTATATATGCTTCAATTCTATCAGCCACAGGCAGCATTTGGCGGCGAGGCACAAGCAGGTGCGGCAAATGAGCAGCAGCCTTCTGCAATCCCTGCAGATGCACAGACAACTGCCGCCCCAGCATCAGATAACATGAAGCTGCTCGCGGCCCCGCTGCCAGAGCAATCTCTGGCATCACCCGACCCGAACACGCCAATCTATTACGCAATGTTCGTGTTCGGAACGCTCGCGCTTTTGATGGCGCTCTACGTCTACTGGCAAAACAGGCAGAGAGAATAGGCGCTACTTTTTATTCTTACCCGCGTATTTATCACATGGACTTTTCTACACTTGCATCCACAATGCAGGCGCTAGAATCAACACGCTCGCGCAACCAGATGGTCGACATAATCGCGTCACTATTCAAGCAGCTTTCGCCGGACGATGTGCAGCGCTCGGTCTGCCTTCTCCAGGGCGTTGTTGCGCCCCCGCACAAGGGAATAGAGGTCGGCCTTGGCGAGAAGCTCGTTGAGGATGCAATCTCCAAGGCAACCGGCTACTCTTCAAAAGAGGTGGAGAAGCTCTACCTGAAACTCGGGGACCTTGGAAGCGTTGCGGAGGAATTATGCAAGGGCAAGAAGCAGACCGCCCTCTTCTCGCAGACACTTTCCATAGAAAAGGTCTTTTCCACATTCTACAAAATCGCAACCCTCTCCGGCCACGGGTCGCAGGATGTGAAAATCTCCATGCTTGCAGAGCTGCTCAATAACTCATCGTCAGTTGAGGCAAAATTCATCACGCGCTTCCCAATCGGCCGTTTGCGCCTTGGCGTGGGCGACCCCACAGTTCTTGATTCGCTCTCAGTAATGCACAGGGGCGACAAGAGCGACCGCGAGATTCTCGAATCCAAGTATAACATCTGCTCGGACCTGGGCCTCATTGCAAAAACATATGCGCAGGACCCCAACTCAATTTCAAAATTCACAATGGTCCCGTTCACGCCCATCCGCCCTGCGCTTGCGGAACGCCTCCCATCGGCTAAAGAAATAATCGAAAAGATGGGCCCCTGCACCGTTGAGGCAAAATACGACGGCTTCCGCCTGCAGATCCACCGCAAGGGAAAAGAGGTTGAGATATTCTCGCGCAGGATGGAGCGCATGACCAATATGCTTCCGGAAGTTGTTGCTGCCGTGCGTGATGAGCTCAACTGCAAGGACATCATATTCGAGGGCGAGGCGCTCGCCTACAACGAGACCTCCGGGGAATTCTATCCGTTCCAGCAGACAATGCAGAGAAAAAGGAAGCACGGGGTGGGGGCAAAGTCAGCCGAAATGCCTCTTCGCCTGTTCGCATTCGATTTGCTCTATCTTGACGGCAAGGACATGGCCGCAAAGCCGCTCAGGGAACGCAGGAAAGCGCTCGAGTCGGTTCTCCTGAAGAATTCCAAGACACTTTCCCTTTCAGAATCCTATCCGGTGAAAAAGCCTGCAGAAATCGAGACGCATTTTGAGGATTTCATCTCACGGGGCCTTGAAGGGCTCATGGCAAAGGACCTCAACGCGCCCTACACTGCGGGCGCAAGGAAGTTCGCCTGGGTGAAGCTCAAGCGCTCCTATCGCAATGAGCTCTCCGACACGATAGATATGGTAATCATCGGCTATTTTGCAGGAAAGGGCGCACGCACGAAATTCAAGTTCGGCGGCCTTCTTGGCGCAGTGTACGACCCCAACACAGACACGTTCCAGTCTCTCGCAAAAGTAGGCTCGGGCTTTTCCGAGGAGCAGATGCAATCCATTGAGGGGCTGCTCTCAAAAATAAAGACAAAGAAACCGAACGCGCGCATTAATTCCATCATGGAGCCCACCTACTGGGTGGAGCCAAAATATGTCCTTACCGTAACCGCGGATGAAATCACCCGCTCCCCAATCCACACCTGTGGCAAGGAAGGCGACTCACCGGGCTACGCGCTCAGGTTCCCCAGGATGTACGGCGAGCTGCGCACGGACAAGCGGGCGGAGGATGCCACAACCACGGACGAAATCCTCGAGATGTACAAGATGCAGAAGAGGACCGAATTATCAAAAGAGGGCGAAGAGTGACGTACGGCGCCAGCCGCTAATGTAATCATAATATTTATTAATGTAGGAGCGTATATTCTCTCATATGAAGCGCGGATTCGTTTTCATGCTGGATGCGTTCATTGCACTCATGATAGTGATAGCGTTCGTGAGCTCTCTGGGCCAGTTTTCCCGCGACTATTCATACATACAGGATGAGACTCTCTACTCCTACGGAAGGGGCATGATGAACATACTCCTCTACAAGACCGTTGAAGTTGACGTCTCAACGACCATCCCAACGGAGAAGAGGCAGGTGCCCCTTGTGCACGCTCTCTCAACCAGCGATGGGCAGAAAGTAATGGACGAGGTAGACAAGCTCATCCCGCCCCAATACGATTATAGCATTGATTACTATTTTGTCGATGATAAATACCCGGCAGGAACCGGGTGGAAGATGCTCTACGAACGCAATACAAAAGGTAAGATTATCCAGAAGGCAGTGGCAGTGGTCTCAACAGTCCCAACAATCTACTCAAATGAAAATTACAGCACGCCCTATACCTATGGCACTTTCTGCGGCTCACCTGACGGGGCGAACAGGTGCCTTTCGCCCACAGACCTTTACAGCCCTGATGAGTTCGGCTCCTACGACAAGGCGTTCGTACGCGTGGTGGTGAAAATATGAGGCGCGGATTTGCACTTACGCTTTCAATGATTATGCTCATATTCTTCCTAACGCTCATACTTTCAGTGGAGTCGCAGCGCATAATGATAGAGGAGCAGACCAGGGCGAACCACGCGCAGATGCGCGCGGTCACTTCACTACTCGCAGACATGGAATCGCCCGCTCTTAGCTATTCAGTTGAGAAGCTGGCAAAGAGGTCCCTCTACGATGTTGACATGAAGGTAATAGAAAGCCCAACCAGGGAGTTTGTTAAAGACGCAAACAAAGAGATTTGCGACAGCTTTGTTGAAAAGTACAAGGGCTATCTAAACTCACTTGCAACGCGCGCAAACGATTCCGGCCTTACTCTTACTTATGAAGATCCAATTTGTGACCTTCAACAGCACGACGCATTCAACTTAACCATGGAAACGGGCACTCTCATAACCATCAGCGGCAGGGACATCCTTCTCACCAAATCATTACACCACTCATTCAATTTCTCAATACAGGGCATCTACGACCCGTATATTGCGGTGAAATCCTACGATCCGGCGCTCGATCTCCCGCCCTACAACATGGTGCTCATTCCCATAATCAAATCCAGCATCAAGACCGATGACCTAGACAGCCTGTCCGAGTATGGAAGCGGAAGCAGCAGCTACGGAAAAGGTTGGGTATACGGCGAAGTCGTAACTGCAGAAACTGCGGCAGGCCTTTCAAAATCCGAATGGGGCAACCGCATAATTGTGCTTGAGGGAAAAGACCTGGCTGTATGGGGAAAAGGCTGTGAGCCAGGATCAAAAGTGCCTTGCAACCTCACATTCTTCCGCGGCGTGATATTGCTTAGCGATAATATGGCGTCATCGCCAACAATAAAAACAGATACAATTGACGGCACCGCCGGTGGGAACGCATGCAAAGTCAATGTTACAACAACTGCCTGGGACGAGAACACCGCGCCATGCATTGAATGTGGCACATACACAAAAGGCGTGATAACCAGCCGCTCATCGCCAGATTGCGAGCCTACGCTTGCTGCCAGTAATTACATTGACGGGAACAACTATTACGTCTACGTGGCAACAACTGTTGTAAGCGACCCGAACAACCTGCAGGGAAAGAAAACAATCAACATCGGCGTGCCTTTCATTGTGATGCCTCCCTCATCATTCAGTGATAATGCCAGAGTGCTCCTGAGCAGCGAGATTGAAAATGAGCTGCTAAAAACAGTTAACCAAGAATATCCGCCCATACACGGCGGCATGCACGTTTACGACATTGAGAAACAGCGCGCAGCAACGCTCTGTGCGAATTACTTCTATTGGAACGATGGCTGGGGAATGAACATATTCCAGAAGCTTGAAGGCGACTCACAACACAAGGACAAATACGGAATTGAATCGTTCGTACTCGGCCCCGTGTGGGCAAATGCAGACCACTCTAAAATCGATCACCAGTATTTCAGCGGCATTAGCGGCCATCTCGTAAAAGGAATGCCTGGATGCATAACCCCGCAGATGTGCAACGTGGGACCAAGTGATTTGGCCTTGACGGTGGGCCAGATTAAGATTAACGGTGAAAGGGACGACGATTACGGTATGTCTGGAGAGCTTGAAGTGTACAAGTGAGGAAGAAACAAATGGCAATGGCTAAAAGGACCACATTGGAAATGAAAAGAAACACATACGGGCAGATCGCAAAAGCTGAAAGTGCGCGCAGGCATGCTCGCGGCCAGGTAGCCATAGAATTCCTCGCAGTAGTCTCGTTCTTCCTTCTCATCAGCGTCCCATTGTTCCTGTATTTCTACTCATCGGCTCCGCAGAAGGAGTATTATGCGAGCCTTTCGCAGGCAGAATCATCCGCGGACCAGATTGTCAAATACGGCGAGCTGGTGTTCACACAGGGCAACGGCACCAATGTCACAAAGCTCGTGGTGCTTCCCAAGCACGTAACCCGCCTAACGCTGAATGCATCGCACGTGGTGCTCCACGTGGAGAGCATGGGCCTGGTAACGGATGTTGTCAGGTCGGGCCCCGTAAATTTCACAACTGCCCAATATCCGATTTCAGACGGCGGCAGCTACCTATTCACGTTCACAAATATTAATGGTAATGTCCATGTCACAAAAAGCTAGGCACATCACCGGATGGATAAGCCCGCTGCGCATAAGACGGGCGCCCACAGCCAGCGGCAGTGCTGCACGATGTGGCCAAACAACAGCCAGCCGCGGCCAGACCTCAAAAAGGGCATGTGCATCCATGCGCGGCCAGACAGCAATAGAATATCTCACCTACTTCGCATTCTTCCTCCTGGTTGCGGCCATATTCACCGCGTTCGTATTCTCCCAGTCCGGCGATGAGCTGAACAAGCGCTCGCAGGAGAGGTTCAAGTCGTCAATACTCTACGTCGCGCAGGGAGTGCGCGATGCAAACAATCTCGCGAAGTATGCGGATACAATGGAATACAACATAACCCTTCCAGTGATAACTAAAGGGGCAGGCATAAACATTTCCGGAAATAAGGATACGGGCGTTATTGTGGGCAACACGACCACAGGCAGCGGCGTTGCATACTATTACGTGCAGATTGGCAAGTTTGATATTGATCCCGAACAAAAAGCAGGCGATAATTATGTTACTATCAGCAAATAATGCATCAAAGGCAGGCAATAGGCTCGTGCCTCTACTACTTACCAGTTCGAAGAGAGGCCAGGTGCTCTCCTATGACGCAATCGGCGGCGTTGTGATATTCCTAATTGCAGTGAGCATACTTGTCACCTACTGGTCATCGCTTTCCGCATCTTTCAGCGATGATGACGCGGTGATGGTGCTCGAGGCGAACACGGCCCTTGACAATCTTATGAGCTCCCGCATGCTTCTCGAGCCCGACAACTACCACGTCAACGTTACCAAGTTCAAGAACTGCTACAGCGGCGTTGACCCCACAAAACCCACTCCCATAGACAAGGAGCAGGCAGGCATATTCCACGACTATTTCGTTCAGGTAATTAAGGAGGATGGCTCAGCAGTTCCAATCCCAATGCCCAGCGACGTGTCTGCAATACCGGGAGATGGCTGCGGCTCCTCACCAATCGGAAAGATGCCTACGAGCCTAAAGAGTATTGCGGTTGCCGAGCGCCTCGCATACTTCCACGAAGGCAATGACGACGTCCCCGTAAAAGTAGTGCTCAGGGTTTACATACAATAAACGAATCCTAAATTTCCTTTTTCTTTCAGCAACAATTATCTTGCAACCTTTGCCCAAGTTGCTGTCCCAATGCTTTTACCTTGCGACTTTCGCCCTTGTGGTTTTCGTCTCAGCGGCCTTTCTTGATGCCTTGCTCTCCATCCTGCTCCTGTTCCTTCCCTTCTTCTGCATTTCGCCCACATAATCCACAAGGTCGTTTACGCCCGCTGCCGCTTCAGGGTCATCGCCCGAGCCGGACGCCTTCAGGTAGGAATCAAATTTCTCCCTGTCCTGCTGCTTCAATCTCGCCACATCTACCAAAAATGAGGACGGCACATCATCGACCTTCTCCCTGACCTTTCCGCTTTTTCCAGTAATCCTTGACATTACCCTCTTGAAGATCTTGAAAAGGTCGACTGCCATGAAGAGTTATTTGCTATTTTCTTTTTAAGCCTATCAGGAAGAGGGTTGCATCCGCCGCCAGAAGCCCGATAATGAGCGGGTACGAAAAAACAAAAATAAAGAGAGAAGACGCAAATGGGATTGCGAGAACCTGCTGCGAAGCTGTAAATGCAGCAATGGACGGGATTGCAAGCCCGAACTTGGCAATCCCAAGCCCGATGATGAATGCCGCCGCGGCCCACAGGTATGCGCGCAGCCTGTGGCTGTTGACGATTGCATAGAGCGTAAGCCAGGAGAGCAGGAGCATCGCCATGAACGCGCCGAACGCATTAATCACGATCGTTCTTCCGTATTCGCTCAGCAGGAATCCGTTCACATCGCTCGCAAGCATCACAAACACTGCCGCGGCCCCCCCGAAAATCACAATGAGCGGCGACTCCTTCATGAACTCGCTAGCGCCCTTAATATCTCCGCTGCTCGATGCCGCGCCCGGCGCAATCACCACCGCCGCATACCACAAAAGCAGCGCCGCGGGCGAGCTGAGCGAACAGATATTCTTGAGCACAATCTCAAATTTTGAAATCGCATCCGGCAGCAACAGGAACTGCAGCACATCGTACCCGTTCACCAGCGCATAAATGAGTATGAACAGGAGCGGAAGAAGGATTGTGGGCCCGAACGCAGCAATGAACACCGAAACCCCGCCGAATATGTTCTTCTCATACTTCACCGCCACCTGCCCCTTCTCCTGCTGCAAATCCACCCCGATTATGTTGCTCCCGCTCAGAATCGCGGGAATGAGGTGGCCCACAATCTCGTGCAGCATCACTGTAGGCCGATTGAACAGATTGCCGAAGTATGGCACTCCCTTAAGCTTCTGGAAGAGGTCGCGGTAAAGGATCACCATCAGCACATGCTGGATTAAACTGAAAATAATGAAAAGAAGGGCAAACAGCCCGATATCAAGCAGTGCCTCAAATTCATTCATTGATTATATTTGCGCATAAGCCTTTTCTTCTTTTTCTCAAAGATCTTCCTGTGCTTTCCGCAGCTTATGCAGTAGTAAACCTTTCTCATGTCCGTATAGGTAACGTCGTCACCGGTCCTCAACTCCGTGGAGTACCTGACGAACTTGTTATCCTGCACAGCCTTTCCCCTGGAAACGCTTCTGCCGCACGAGCAGCATGAGACGAGCGCTTCCTTTCCCCTGCTTTTCTTGCCTTTTGACATAATGAGCACTCTCCTATTTCAATTGAATACCATTCAACAGGTATATTTCAGCCGACCTCTTTATAAACGTATTTTTGAGCAGCGGCCCCAATCCCTCTTTTGAGTCACTTGCGCCCGCATAGGGCCCGAAAGCGGGCATGCACACAAGCTTTACGCTTCTGCAGATTTTCGCCTTTTTCCCATAATGCTCCTTCAGCGCCTTTGCATCCAGCTTTCCAATCATCCATACTTTTTCCGCCCGTCGCCATCCACTGCGGAAGGGGGACTCCCCCCTCGCACATTCGCGTGAGCGAATGGCGCATCGTTTGGCTTCGCCAAACGCTTGTCCCCGTGTGGTCTGCCCCATCCCCCGCATAATGTCAAACACATATTTGGGATGCGCATGCCCGATAATCATCGTCCTGCACTTTAGCAGTTCCTCGCCGGGCCAGGCGTGCCCGTGCAGCACCGCAATGCAATTCCCCCGCCCGCAGCCAGTGATTTTTCCTTTGTGCTCCCTGCCAATTACAGCCTCTTCTTTTCCGGGCCCAATCCTCCCGTCATCATAAATCACCGCACCTTCAGGCCCGTAAACGGTGCAGTACCCGTGATACTTCTCAATATTCCCGTCGTGGTTTCCCTTGGTGATGTGCAATTCGTAATCGGAGCCCATCTCCCTGATGAATTTCCCCGCATCGCCCTCAGTTGACGCAATTGTCGCCTTAACATCCCCTAAAACAAGCAGTTTCCTCTTCTGTTCCCTCTCCATAAGCTCGTGCACAATCCTCGCGCTCGCCTTCCAGTTAACGCCTGTCTCCTTCCCAATGTGCAAATCGCTGATGATGAGCCACTCGCCAAAAAGGGCTGCGGGCTCATTGTAAAGGAATTTCAGCATACGTATATACTTTAGGGAAATGTTTTTATATTGCTTTCGACCCAAAAAAGCCATATGCAGCAGGGCGCAAAGAGGGGATTGTACGGGCACCAGGCACTAAAGGACATGAGGGACAAGGCAGCGGACGCCCTCAGGAAGAAAAGCGTCTCCGTTGACGTCATCAACCACAACCAGGAGCTTTTCTATGAGCTTGCCGCAAGCCTCAGGGGCCTCACAACCGGCCACGCGAACGTCAACCCGCAGAACCTCCTTTTGCTCGCGCTCTATCACGAGAACCTGCGCTCATCTTCGGTGCTTCCCCCGGAAGTGCGCCCGCATATTGGCGGGCTGTTCGAGGAGTTCGTAAGGCTCAAGAAATTCGACATGTCCGAGAAAAGGGTGTGGACACCCTATTCCGAGCTGGTCGATAGCAACCCGGCGCTTGCGCTCTTCCGCACAATCGATTTGGCACACATGCCTTTCGACAAGAAAATACTCGTAAAATCATTCCAATTTGAGGAAAAAAACCTTGACCTTCAGCTGCAGAACATTGCAAAGTCAATGCTTTACGTTTACGTCCCGTTCGCGGACATCCTCGGCCTCAGCAACGTGCTGTCAAAGCTGAAGGACACCGCGGTGAGGCATCTCTACCCCGATCTCTACAACGAGGTGGCAAGAAAGCTGCTTGAGACGCAGAACTACTACCAGGGCGTTAAGGGAATGTTCGCCGAACAGCTCAAGAACGACATCAACGAGGCAAGCGCGCTCTATGGGATTGAGTTTGCCAAATTCGCGGACTCGGAGAGCCTCTACAGGTGCCGCATAAAATCGCCCGCGGCAATCGTGCTCAAGCTGCTCAACGGCAATATGCCCATCGAAAAGATGTTCTCAATCCACGACATAGTCGCATTCACGGTGCTCACCAAATCGGTGGAAGAGGCGTACCTCTTCCTGGAGTTCATGACCGATAAATACATAATTTCGCCTGAAAACATAGACGATTTTATCGCGCACCCGCGTGGCGAGACCAAGTACCAGTCCCTGCACGCCGATGTGCCTTGCACGGCGCTCGCAAGCTCGCCATTTGCCGAGGAGGTTAGCAACAAGAACGTGGAGGTGCAGATGCGCACGCCCGAGATGCAGAAGCAGTATGAGAGCGGCGACTGGGCGCACGCGCTTTACAAGGGCAACCGGCTTGAAAAGGCGAAGCTGCTGATGGTGACCCAGTACGCGGGCATCCTCAGGAATTCCTCAACGGAAGACGTGCAGATGATGGCACTGAGCATGAGATCCGGCCGCATCTCCGTTAAGGTCACGTTCAACGGAGCGATCTCAGTTATTGACCTGCCAAAGAACGCCTGCACATTCGACCTTATCTGCAAGCTCTCCGACAACCCGTTCAAGAAGCACAACGTCTATTCCGCCACCACGCACAAGCAGTTCGCACTTCTCGAGCTTCTCTTCGCCGATGGCGATTACATAATCGAGCAGACCGGCGAGGATATTAAAATCAACACAATTACCAAGAACCTAAGCGTTTATACCGTGGAAACAAGAATGAGGATTGAAGAGCATCTCAAGGAACTGAAAGCAAAAAAGAAATAACGGCCTCTTGTTTTATCTCGCTATGGTTAGAATCTAAGTCCTTTCTCCGTATTCGTCAAGGAATTTCTTGTATTCTTCAAGCATCTCCAAAGTGAGCGAGGGCTTTCTCCTGCTCACCACGCTGAGCACATCCTCAGTCGTTAATTTGCCCTCCTTCTTTCCGGCAATGCCTTCCCTCACCATCCCGAACTTTGCCTCCTGGCACGCGCTGTTGATGTCCGCGCCCGTGAATCCCTCGCTCGCCGCTGCAAGCGCGGCATAATTGATGTCCTCCTTGGGCACCTTCGCAAGGAACTTCTGGAACATGTCAACCCTCTGCTCCTTCAATGGCGGCGGTATGAACACAATCTTATCAAGCCTTCCCGGCCTCATCAGCGCCTTGTCAAGCATCTCCGGCTTGTTGGTTGCGCCAATGAGCACCACGTTCTTCAGCTCTTTCATCCCGTCCATTTCCTGAAGTATCTGCGTCACCACGTCCTCCACATACTTCGAGCTGTAGAGGTCCCTTGAGGGCGCAACGCTCTCAATCTCATCTATGAACACTATGGCGGGCGTATTCTCCCTCGCCCTGTTGAATGTCTCCTTAATCACCGCAACCGCCCCCTCATATCCCTTCTTCAGCAGGTCGGCGCCGCTCACCGCGAACACATTCACCTTCATCTCATTTGCAGCAGCCTTCACAATGAGCGTCTTTCCGCACCCAGGCGGCCCGAACATCAGCACACCCTTGCTAGGCTTCACATCATACTTCTCCAGCAATTCCTCGTGCAGAAGCGGGATCTCAACCGCCTCCTTGAGCATCCTTCGCACTTCATCAAGCCCTATGACGTCATCCCAGGTGACGGTCTTCTCCTTCTCTTTCTCATCCTCGCCGACCCTCCTCTCATAATCAAGCTTGAACCTCTCGTAATCGTCAAGCATGGTGAGCGAAGTGCTCGGCTTCACCGACTTGAGCACCCTGAGGAAATCGTCCATTCCCACAGGAAATATCTTTCCCTTCTCCGCAGCCCTGTTGGCCGCGAGCCTTGTTGCCTCATTGCAGAGGTTTGCAATGTCCGCGCCCGAGAACCTC
Source organism: uncultured Microcaldota archaeon (assembly GCA_903832205.1). GTDB lineage: Archaea > Micrarchaeota > Micrarchaeia > CAILAH01 > CAILAH01 > CAILAH01. The sequence goes on from CAILAH010000041.1 coordinate 20,602, forward strand.
TCGGTCTTCTTCGCGAGCACCTTCAGGTCAACGTCCTTATCGAGCGGGATTCCCTTCACCTGCACCTGCAGCACTTTCAGCCTGCCCTCCGCATCCGGCAATGGCATGTAGATTATCTTGTCCAATCTTCCCGGCCTTATGAGCGCCTTGTCAAGCATGTGGGGCACGTTGGTCGCGCCCACCACAAGCACCGAATTATCAGAAGTCAATCCGTCCATTTCCTCAAGCATGGTGCTCAGCACCCTGCCCGCCGCCTCATCGCCGCGCGCATACTCCCTGCTCTTGCCGATGGCATCTATCTCATCGAAGAACAGCACCGCGGGCGCACTCTTCCTTGCAATGTTGAATATCTCGGTCACGTTCTTCTCCGATTCCCCGAAGTACTGGGAAAGCAGCTGTGATGCTTTCACGTAATAGAAGCCCACTTCCAATTCCTTGGCGAGCGCCCTCATTATCAGCGTCTTACCGGTTCCGGGCGGCCCGAACAGGAGTATTCCCTTGGGCGGCTTGATGTTGTAGGCCACACTGATGTCCTTTCTCTGCAGCGGCATGAGTATGGCGTCCCTCAGCTCCTTTTTCACATCCTCATAATTGCCGATGTCGCTCAGCTTTGTGGTCGATGCGAGCCCCAAATCCTGCACGCCGAACTTGCCGAACTTCCGCTCCTTGTCCTTGAGAATCGCACCCGTCTGCCCAGCAATGTTGAATTTCCTGATGTCAAGGTAATACACGAGCGCCGTAGTTAGCGCCACGTAGATGATTATTTCCCAGTGGAAGGGATTATTCGTCCACAGTGCGAATACATAATAGAGTGGGACCAGCAGCCAGAACACGATGGTGGCGGCAGTCTGCCTGTATTTGCCCCTTATCACTCCCGGCAGGAATGATGCGAGGTACATGATTGCGCCAATTGCAAGTATCTGAAGCAGCCCCACATCGGCAAAGAACAGCGTCATGGTCGTGCTTATGGTCAATCCCAGCAGCGGGTTAATGTAAGCGAACACATCGGGGCTGAACATGCCCAGGAACGCCTGCGTGACCGCACCGGGCATGCTCATGAAATCCACCGGCATCTTCTGCGGCATTAAAATCTCAACGGGAATGTTGCTCTTGAGCGGCGCATAGAGGGCGTGGTTGACCACCATGAACGCGCCGTTGTCGATGCCCCACATCGCCGTGAGCAGGAGCACCAGGTAGACTGCGGGAAGCGTAACCAGCGGGCTCTTCTTTGCCCCCAGCCTCAGCGCCGAGATGAACATGATTGGAATAACGATGCCGCCGAACAGCCCCATTCCCTTTGCGAACGGCGCAAATATGAGGATCTGCAGCAGCGCAAGCACAAACCAGTAGTTGAATGCGGTGACAAGGCTGATGGAAAATGCGAGCGTGAATATCCACCCGAGCACGGGCGTCTGGTATGCCACTGCAATGTTGCCCACGAGCACGCTCAGTATGGTGCCCATTACCGGATGATAATAGGCGGCGGCTGCGGGTATGAGCGCTATGAACGGGATTGCAAAAAGCGGGAATATCGGGAATGCCAGCAGCACCGATAGGGTTGCTATATACACCAATACGGCCGCCAGGAACTTCTCATCCTTCTCCAGAGTAACAACGATGGCCTTGACTTTTTCCCTGTAGAGGTTGCTACTGGGCATAATGTATAGAATTACACCTGAACTTTATAAACACTGATGAGGGGGAAGCGTCCCCCTCCCATGCATCTTCGCCGTGCGAAGATGATGCATCATTCGGCTCACTGCCGAATGCATGTCGTGTGGTCCGTGCATTTTCCCTCTGGGAAAATGACGTGTCATTCGCCTTTGGCGAATGGACATACACCTCCCCCTCTATGTTACATTAACTATTTTGATGACTTGCACAAATGATATTTAGATTAGGGGACACGAGATGTAAATGGAAAAAGAATTAGATTGCGCACGCGCCTTGCACGCGGCAAGTGATATTCCACCCGCCCGGCAACGCGCGCTGCACAACCGTAATTTGCGAATCTCTGGGAGAGATTTTGTCACATCCGCCTAGATGGCGGTTGCAGCAATGTCAATGTCTGTTTTGGTGAGCCTTACCTTCTTGGTCGCCCTTCTCCTCCTGTCTCTCGTGGTCATGGCGATAAAAATCGCCTTCTCTACTATCCTTCCCGCCCGGTCCTCGATTATCGATACCAGTTCCTCGGTGGCGTCCTCGTCAACCCGGATCTTCGACGGCGTGTTTTTCCGAATCAGCTTCTCAATGTCGTACCTGCTGATATACACCATATCCAATTACCCCCACACGTACTAGACTGCTCCCTCTCTATTTCGCAGGGCACACGCCCCGCTTGAACACACAAGTTATCGTTGCACACCCGCCCTTTTTAAACCCCCTTGTAGCTCCGACGGATGAAACCACAAATAAGAGGGGGACAGTGCCGTTTTCCCCAATTTGGGCCCTTCAAACCCGGCTTCAAGTAATTGGTTTTATAATCGCCCCTTTTGCCTTTTGGCGCATTTTAGTCCCTTCATTTGTGTTTTATTCTGAAGTGGGGCTTTATCCGCGTTCAGTGGGCACGTCGGTGATAGATTTATATATACTGATTGTGATATGATTATGGCGTAAAATTCGGAGAAGGTGGAAAAGTGGAAGCAATCAGGACAACTGCGCCGCAGTTGCGCATGGAATTTAACACTACTAGAGTTGAGAGTCTCTGGCAGAAGCTCAAGACCGCCATGTTTGGCGGCAGGAAGCCCTCATGCGAGGGCATCATGAGGACCGTTGGGCCCGTCGAGAAACCTGCGCCAGGCGCGCGTGTGATTGACGATGCCCAAAAGGAGGGCAAGCTCTGTGTTGAGATGATCCCGTCCGGAGTTTATTATCGCGCGAAAAGAAACCCCGATGGCAGCTTCGGGCATTGGCCAGACTTCTCCACAATTACGGGCGGCTCAAACGAGTTTGTAATCGAGCGTGAAGGAAAAACATTCTGCCCCCTAACTGAAGGCACAATCTGATTTTCAATCCACAGCTTTATTTTCTTATTCTAAATTTTTCTTCTGAAAAAGGGAAATTATAACAAACTGCAAATTTAAGTTCAATTGTTTTTGCAATTGCCAGTAAACTATTTCACGCTGTCCAATTCTTTTCTCAATATCTCAACTAGCTCTTTCGCCTTTTTCTCGCTCTTGGCCTCGCTGAAAATACGTATGTAATTCTCGGTGCCGCTCGCCCGCGCGATGCACCACCCGTCTTCAAAATCCAATCTGACCCCGTCAATGATTATCGCGTTCTTCTGCGACTGCATCCTCTCCTGCAATTTCTTAATCCTCCCGAACCTCTCCTCGCCCGCCTCAATCTTTGTCTTGACATTAACGAATTTTGGAAGCGCATCCACCACTTCGCTGAGCTTCCTTTTCTTCTGTACAAGCATTCCCGCAATCCTCAGGCTGCTTAGTATTGCGTCCTTTCCCGGATGTATCTTGGGCCAGATTATTCCCCCGACCTCCTCACCGCCGGTCGCGTAGTTTGCTCCCTTTCTCTCCATTTCTTCGGCAATATATGGCGCACCAACAACGACGTATTTTATCTTGCGGCCGTGCTTTGCGGCAACCTCCTTGATGATGTTGCTCGTTGCAACCGTTGTTACTACGTCCCCCTTATCCCCCTCGTCATATATTATTTCCACAGCAATGGCAAACACCTTGTCGCCAAGCACATAATTTCCCTTCTCATCAACGAGCGCCAATCGGTCCCCGTCACCGTCGTAAGCAATGCCCAAATCCGCACCCATCACCTTTACTGTCTTAATCAGCTCCTGCACGTTCTGCTCGGTTGGCTCGGAATTTCTTCCAGGGAAAAACCCGTCCTCCTGCCCGTTCAGCGTTGTGACCTTTGCGCCCAGTTCCTTGAACAAAACGGGCGCAACCCTTCCCGCAGTCCCGTTGCCGCAGTCAATCACGACCTTGAGGCCCTTGAGCATCCCGTGCCCGCCATTTATGCCTCCGCCAGCATCCAGGCAACCTTTCCTTAGCACGTCGATGTATTCATTTAACGCATTGGCATCCTTCTGCACGGGAGGGATCTTGTCCCAGGTCGTCCTCTTCCAGCTTTCACTCCCAAGGATTTTCTCTATTTCCTCTCCCCTCTCCTTTGTGAGTGCCACGCCGTTCTCATCATTGAACTTGAGCGCTACCCACTCGGGCGGGTTATGTGACGAAGTGATAATTATCGACGGGACTCCCCTTTTCTTCCCGAGAAACTCCACCGCGGGCGAAGGCATTACCCCCAGTAAAACGGGCTGCGCGCCTGCCCACAGGAGCCCGCTCACAACCGCGCCCTCAACCAATTCTCCGGTGGTCCTTGTATCTCTCGCAACTAAAACCTGTTTAGAGTTAGACCATCCGCCTTCGCTTTGCGAAGGTCTGTCGCGAAGCCTTGCTTCGCTCCAGGTGGCAAATGATGCGCAAATCTTAGCGATAAAATCAGGCGTAATGTTGTCCAGCGTCCCACGCACGCCATTAGTACCGAAATACTTGGCCATGCGGTCCAACTCCCCCTAAGGGCCCTCGAAACCACACTTCTTGCACGCATACCTGACCATGTTGCTCTTGCAATGCCTGCACCTGTATATCTTCTCCCCGCATTTTGGGCACTTGATTTCACTATAGTCAGTAGAGCGCGTGCCGCATGAATCGCAATTCTGTATCATGATAGTGTTTAGACTGAATAACTATTAAAAATCTACCGAATTTAAAGGACTTCAATGGAATGCTCATTTAGGGGGATGTATGACGAGGCGCTTATCCGCAGGATATCCTCTGCAGTTGGCTCCCTTGGAAACCAGGGAACGGTTGCGGTGGCAATAGATACCCGCCCATCCGGTCCCGCACTTTCAGACACGATAATCTCAATCCTTAAGAAGAACGGCAACGCAGTGCATTTTCTAGGCGTCGCGCCCACTCCAGTCCTCTCATATTACTCAAAGGTGCAGAACTGCCTCGGAATAATGGTAACCGCATCTCATAACCCGGAGACGGACAACGGCATAAAGATGTTCTTCAACGGCGTTGAGGCGATAGATGTCCAGCCAAAGCCCGCTGGAATGCCCTGCGATGTGAAGATTGATGTTGACATAAGGGATTCCTATCTCCACGTGGCCCTCGCCCAAGTCGACACCTCCTCAATAAAGCGCAAAAGACCAAAGGTGATTGTGGACTGCGCTAACGGCACGGGCGCACTTTACACGCCACATCTCCTTCGCATGGCAGGCGCCCACGTAATCACCATTGACGCAGATTCCTCGCTTCCCTTCTCACGTGATTCCGAACCCACGGAGAAATCGCTCTCATATTTGCCCGCACTCATCACAGCATTGAACGCAGACTTCGCAGTGGCGCACGATGCGGATGCAGACCGCTGCCGCATCATTACCAAAGATGGGCTGCTGAACCAGGACGTTCAGCTCCTGAACATGGCAAGCGCGCTCTGCAAAAGCGGTGAAACATTTGTCACCACAGTTGAGGCATCGCAAATGGTTAGCGATGAATTGGCCAAGAAGCACATCAAGATTGAAATCACGCCTGTGGGAAGCAACTTCGTTGCCCGTGAAGCCAAAAACAAAAGTGCGGCGTTCGGAGGGGAGCCCTGCGGCGAATATATCTTCCCCAAATTCCTCCTCTCCGCCGATGGCATTCTTAGCGCGCTGATGTTCACGAAACTCTACTGTGAAAGCGGATTCACAGATTACAAGCCCTACGCAACCATCCGCGGCAAGATTGAGATTGCATCTGGTAAGGGCGGAAGCAAAAACACCGATGAGACGAAGCAATCCGCAATGAAAGAGATCGAGATGGCACTGAAGAAAGACAAGAACGCAAAAATCGTCAGTGATTTGGACGGCGTCCTGTTTATTTACAATGACGCCCGCGTCCTAGTGCGCAAGAGCAACACGCAGGACATCATCCGCATAACCTGTGAGCACAAGGACGAAAAGAAAGCGCAGGCCGCCTATGATGAAATAAAAAGGATTGTGGGAGAAAGGTGTAGGTAGGACAATGACAAGCAGGATGATAGATTAGGCAGAGCAATGAAAAAATTGCAAAAAGGGTGCATTATGATGAAAGGTGTAATACTCGCCGCAGGAAAAAGCACGCGATTACAGCCGGTTACAGAGGACATTTCAAAATGCCTGCTTCCCGTGGGCGGAAAGGCAATCATGGAATACTCCATGGAGTACATGGAAAAATCGGGCATAAAGGAAATCGCCCTCGTTGTCAACAAGGCAAATGCGGAGCACATGAGGGAGTATTTCGGCGAGAAATTCGGCAAGGCAGCGCTCACCTACATCATCCAGGATGACAAGAAGAAGGGCTCAGCGGCCGCAGTGCTTGCAGCGCTCCCGTTCATTAAGAGCGATGAGGCCGTGATAATGGCCGGCGATGTCATAACCGAATACTCAGACGTAAAGGCGATAATAGATTTCCACACCAGGCACAAGCTGCAGGCGTCAATGCTGCTTGCGGAAGTTAGTGACCCGAAGAGATACGGCATTGCGGAGCTTAAGGAAAAGAAGGTCGTTGACATAATTGAGAAGCCCGCCAACCCCAAGAGCAACCTTGCAAATGCAAGCGTCTATGTGGTCGGGAAGAAGTTCGTTGATGAGATCGCAAAGGTCCAGCTCAGCCAGAGAGGTGAGCTTGAGATAACCAGCGCTCTCTATGAATTGTGCAACGAGGGGATTCTCTACGGCATTGTGGCAAAGGGCTACTGGAACGACGTGGGCACGCCCTGGGACCTGCTCGCCGCAAACGAATACTTCATGAAGAAAATCAAGAATAGCATTAAAGGGGTTGTTAAGGACAGCACCATCATAGGCGATGTTGTCGTGGAGGAGGGCGCGGAAGTGCTCAACTCCTACATTGAGGGCCCCTGCTACATCTCAAAGGGCGCAATCGTGGGCCCCTACGCGCAGATACGCAAGCATACCTATCTCGGCCCGGGTGTTGAGGTGGGCGGCTTTTCAGTAGTTAAAAACTCAATAATCCTGGGAGGCACAAAGGCGAAGCATCTCTCCTACATTGGCGACAGCATCATCGGCCACAATTGCAACTTCGGCTCATCAACCCAGGTGGCCAACCTGCGCTTCGACAAGAAGACAATCAGGATGGCGATAAACGGGACCGAATACGACAGCGGCAGGAAGAAGCTCGGCTGCGTTGTGGGCCCCAACGTCAATTTCGGCGTCAACTCCATAATCGTCCCCGGAAAGAAGGTGGGCGGGAACTCCATAATCGGCCCCGGCGTCATCATAACGGAGGACGTTCTCCCCAACACGAGGGTGCTCATCAAGCAGAACCAGGACCACTCGCCGATAAACGGGGACTAATTAACTTACCCATCCGACGATGGCACCAGAGGCTTAAAATAAAAGGTTAAATATTTCCCCCTTCATATTACCAAATCCAGCCGAAAAAGAGGGGTGTAAATGATGGCAAATGAGAACGTGGTTTTTGTGGGAAAGAAGAACGTCATGAGTTATGTGCTGGCAGTGGTGACACAGTTCAACAACGGTAACAAAGAAGTCGTGATAAAGGCGCGAGGCAAGATCATAAGCAGGGCGGTCGATGTGGCCGAAATCGTGAAAAACCGCTTTGTCAGCGACGCAAAGGTCAAGGATGTGCACATCCTGACCGAGGAGCTTGCCAGCGAGGACGGCTCCATGAGCAAGGTTTCGGCAATAGAAATCACGCTCACGAGGCCCTAAAGGGGGCATTTCGGTTTTACCTTTAAATTAACCTATGTGTTAAAAATATCCAACGGTGGTTGTGTGACAGTGGATGACAATGTAAAGAAAATTATTTTGGGCAAGCTTAGGGAGTGGGAAGGGGAGACTATTACCGTCGCAAAGCTTGGTGAATTGCGCGAGATAATCACCAAGAAGACGGGCAAGCACAAGTTCGTTCCTTACACTAATATCCGCAAATGGGTGCGAGAGGCAAAGAAGGACTACGTGGCCGCTGCAAAGGCAGAGAAGGGTGCCGGGCCCGAGAAGGGCGGAAGGGCCCCTGCGTCTGAGCCGCACCACATTCCGGCGATACCAAAGCACGCCGGCCCCATGGTGGTTGCAATGCAGCCCAATTCCGATTCAATGAAGAAATCGATGATTTCCCCGTTCTCGGACCGCGTCTATTTCCAGAACCTTACCTATGAGCTGAGCGCAATGCGCAGGGGCCTCGAGAGGATAAGCAAGCAGCTGGACGATCTCGAGGAGCAGCTCAAGGAATTGGGCGGGAAATAATTTGTAAATAAAAAAAGAATTCTATTTTTTATTTATCTTAATAGCGGATTAGTAAACCGAATATGTATAGAGCAACCAGAATTCCCAGGTTACCTGCTCGCTGCCCATGCCTGTCGTGCTCGTTTGCCTTGAGGTTGCGCCCGGAGTCTTAAATCTCCCGACAGGTATTGCCGGAATATTTTCGACCGTGGTCGTTGTCCCTACAAAGTTTGTGAGCATATTGACCTTGGCAGTTGCCTGGAAAATATGGCCGCTGTATAACGTACCTGTTGCAGTTAGCAGGAATTCCTTTTTCGCAATTTCCGGATTCTCGCCCCAAGTAAATAGGGCATTGAATGCATTCTCATCAAACAACAGGTACTTCCAACCTCCGCCAAATCCAACAGATGCAAGCCACGCATTTCTATTGGGGTCAACAAGCGGTATGCCTAAGTCCAGATTGAGCCTCTTTTCTAACTCAGTGAGCTGCACCTTTGCTATTTTCTCCTTATCACGAGTCTGGACCTTTAGGCCGCCATATGCGTCTATCCATCCGCCATATATGTAGTACCTTCCAAACGCAGCAGTCTCATAGGAATTTACGCCCAGCCCCTCCTCCTTTTGGTATGAGATGGGCAACGCGATTAAATGGAACTTCCCTTTTTGCGCGGTCAAGCCCAAGCCGCTTGTCCACAGTGTCCCTTCAATTCCAGGCTTCTCATCCTTTGCGAGCCTGCCGAACAATCCGGTAACTGACAGCTTGAAATCGCTCTCTTCAAATATATTCCAAAGCGTGAGCTTGCCCACAGCTCCCTTGCCGAGAATATCGCCCTCGGGTGCACTGGTCACTTCAAGCTCATATTTCCCAACAAGCGCATCAACGCCTGCCAGGTGCTGCACCTTTTGTGCGAGCTCCTCAACCTTTGCGCCCGCTATGTAATACAATCTGATTTCCTTGCTGTCGCCCTTGAATGAGACTTCCGCTCCTGCGAACACCTGGTCATTTTTGCTGGTTGCATCCGTATCATATATCGTAATTGCTTTTGCTTCCCATGATTCGCCGATAAACTTAGCCGCGAAATCCGCTCCCCATCCAAACTGTTTCTGGCCGATGAGCGAGCCAAGCAGGAAGGCGGTTTGCTTCTTATTGGACACATAGGCAGTGCCGCCGTAGACACCGCCCTCCTTAAATTCGCCGTAAAGCCCCCCTCCAGCCATAAGGCTGTCTCCGACGTATTTATATACGGCGCCGCTCCTTATGATGTCCGTGACACTCAAGAACACAGAACCGTACTGCTTTTGCGATTGCACGAATATTACTTCACCCGCGCCGCCGTTCTCCGCGCGGCGTTTCAAGTCCTCAAGCGTTGCGCTTGGGCGTGCACCAATCTGCGGCTCCTCAAGCTGCGTTGTGCCGCTTGTCTGCTGCGGGTTTTCGGAAAGCATCCTTCTCTGCGCAAGCAGGTTTTTGAACTCCGGATTTTGGTAGTAAAGCACCGCGCCCACAAATTTTGGGTCTTCAAACTCAAGGCTTGCGAGCCCCAGGCCTTTTTGCGGACCCTGAAGCTTATTCTCAAAAACGCCGCCAGCACCAACTTTTCCAAGCTGCGTTAATGCTTCCACGCCTTCAAAATTGCCCTTTGTCGTTTTGCTTTCAAATATATCCTTGTTGAACAGGAGAAGGTGCGAGTATCCCACCTGCACTGATTTGCCATCTGTAAATCCATTGCCCTTCCCGTCCTCTATTACCTGCCTGTAGAATGCATAGACCTGTTGCGCCTGGTCATAGGTCAGCTCTAAAGTACCGGCGTTAACGAATGAGCCGCTGGGCTGCCTTCTCATTATCTCCACTTCAAACTTTCTCCTGTAATCCTTCTCCCCGAGCGTCTGCTCGTCAAACTTGAGCCTCGCCGCGCTGGTGGCGCCATGTGCATTATGGTCAAGCCAGAAGTTGAGCAGCTTCTTCTCCTCAAGTATTCCCGCATCCTCAACCGTTTTTATACCGCCCGGAACTGTTGGGCCCAGGCTCGTCTGTTTGGACAGGTCAGTATTTTTGTCCCAATCATAATTGAGTTTCTGCTCGATTATTTGGCCGTCAGCAAACGGGATATTGCGCGTCCTCTGCTCAATCTTTAGTTTTGCATTCTCATTCTCAAACGTCCTTGTTTCAGATGAGAGCGCCCCGCCCTGCTCTGTTGATTTTGACTGTTCAGAAAAAGAACCACCCGGCATGCCGCCTTCAACCTTTGCATAGGCTTCCCTGCCAGGACCGCCCCCAGCTACCCCTCCTTTCACCTGCCAGCTTTCAGTCTCGCTCTTTGAGGTCGTAGTCTCCTTAAAATCTGTGCTTTGGGTCGCCGTGCCGGAAACATTTTTCGTTCCGGCTCCGCTGCCGCCCAAGTTTCCACCGAAAAAGGTCCACTCTCCAGGTATGATTGGCCCGCTGTCTTCAAGTGCGTACAAGTCCATGCCTAGCGCAGGCACCGTAATGTATCCCTGCGGCGTGTTGACGTTAATGGACGCAATTTTACCCATGACTTTCTCATAGGCCCTGAAGAAATTCGTCACCAACCTTGCGGATTTTAGGTCCTCGTTATTATACAGGTTAATGAATTCTGAGATGCGCGCCGGCTGGCCCCCGACCATAGTGTAATTCATTGCCTGTAGATTCGTCTTCTCGAAAAGCGTAAGTATTGTGTTGATGTCTATGCTCCCGCTTGCCCTGAAGATATCCATCAGTTCCTTGCCGCCGGGGCTGCTTATAGTAACGCTCTTGGGCCTTTCCCTTCGGGATTCCCTTATTCTATACACGTTCCACTCAAGCAGGAAGGCAAACTTGTTCTCAAGGCTGTTGACATATCCCTTGAGGTTATCATAATCATAGGCAAGCTCCCTCGCCTGGGTTCTTGAGCCAATGAATGTCATAATGCGGTCTATGTCGTCGACCCTGAAGTTCTTGTACACAAGCTCCCCGTCCTTTTGTAGGAAGTAGGCAGATGATTTGGGGGAGAGGTTGCCCAAGCCGACAACGAACGCGGCAAACCTCTCGCTGTCAGGCACTACCGCGCCGCCGAAGTTCCTCTTCATGAACTGCATCAATTCGTACTGTGTTTCCAAAGGCAGCCCGTTAAATGCAATAAGGACGGAGCCCCCGTCATACTTGCCTGCAATAGGGGTGTTCGTCAGCAGCGTATTCATCTGCGTCTTGAACTTGACAAATTCCTTGTCTGCGGCAATCTTCTGCATGAGCTCAAGCATTGCGGTCGGGCTCTGGGTGTCCATGCCGTTTTTTGTTGCAAAATCAAATTGCCAGGGGTATGCCTCATAAATCTTGAACACCTTTGCAAGCGGGCTTTTCCCGCCCGCGAGCTTGCCGATTGACATCTGCATTGCGTTCTTTATGAGTGCCTCTTCCGTGCCCGGCGCCGCCGTTTTTAACGCGTTTGTTAAATCAGCGTAAATGTTCAGCAGGGTCTTTCCATTGGTGATGTAAAGCTGTAGGGTGCTCTGCAGATCGTTGGCAACGGTCACTTTCTTGCCCTTTGCCATCTCGTCCCCGATCTTCATTTGCGCCTCCTCATCCAGCCAGTAGGCACCGAAATGTTTCATGAACACCTCGTTCACGGCTTTCTTCTGAAGCCCGGCATTCACCTTATCCCGTTCATTTTTTTTCTCCTCAAGCTCCCCGTAATGCGAATACTGGCTGCTGAGCGTGTTGTATATCCTTTCAACCTCTTCCACCCATTTGGCCCCGACATATTTCGTCCAGGGCTTTTCGGTGCTATGGTCGATATACGGATTTTGCAAGTATTCCTTCAGCCTTAATGCATGTGCTTCAGCAGTCTTTGTGGCTTCCTCAACAAGGTCCTTTTCAGTCCTGCCGCTCTTAACAACGGGCTGTTTTAGGAATTCCTCCTTTGCCCTCTCCGCCTCATTAAGTTTCCTTTCAGGTTTCTTTGCCTCCTGCTTGGGCACGGCAACCGTTTCCATTACCTGTTTTTGCGCCGGCGTCTGCGCCATTACCCTACCTGTTGCATCCTTTACGTCCTCATTTGCCATCTGTTCAAAATCTTTTGTCATTGGCCCCTTTTTCGGATTATCAATCTTATACTGTAGGTTGGCGTAGTAGTACAAAAGTCTCAGGCCGAGGTAGTTTTTTGTTTTCGTGAATTCATCGTAGTATTTCTTATACTTGTCGCCCAGCTTGTCCTGCCCGTCAGTTTTAAGCCAATCTCCCCTTTCAGCCCCAACCTTTGGGTCTTTGTTGAGAAAATTGTCGTCCCTTACAAGACCCTTATAACCGGCCTGGTAAACCTGCTCTATTAGCGGTTCGAACTTCTTCTGAAGCTCCTGTTCCTTTGAAATTTGTTGTTGAGCATTTGCCACGAGTATTCCCTCTCTCATTGTATCCTTATCCTTCATCCTTTTTATTTCTTTCGATAGGGCGAGTTTTTCAGAAGTGGTTGCAAAAACGGGGCTGGCTGCAAATATCTGTCCCGCAATAAGCGTCGCTGCCACAGCTCTTCGGAAATAGTACGATTTCATAGGGCTCTAATTGGAATAAAATAGAAATAAAAAGATTATGTTTTGCTTACTCAGGCGGAGCATTGCCCTTTGCCTTCTTTCTCTCCTGCATTTCCTTCGTCCTTGCCGCGTCCTTCGCCTTTGTCTCTGCTTCGAATCTTTCAGCCTCTCCCGGCGTTACTATTCCCTCAAGTGCCTTCTTAGAGGAGGTCTTTTCGTTTGTAACCATATCTGTAGCTTTCTTACCAGCGCCAAGTACGCCCGCGTTCTTGACCTTATCAGTCGGCTCTTTCTTTACCTTCTTCTCCTCGCTCTTTAATGCAGTCGTGCCCGTTGGCTCTGCAGTCCCGGCGGTTGCCGGTTCCTTTTCCTTATCTTTTTTCTTTGCATATTTCGCCTCTTCGCCCAGCATAAGGGAGACCTGGTCTGACACAGTCATTGCCAGCTCGTTGCCGCCATCAGCAATCTTTTTTACTGCGGCAAGCAAAGCCCTCTCTTTTCTTATTGTGGCTGTCTCGTCCTCAACAGTTTTCTCAGTTGTGGTGTCGCTTCTAATTCCGCCCACCGGCTTTTGCACAATCTTGGTCACTTTTGCTGCCTTCTCAATCTCAGTTTTCAGCTGGTCTGCAGTGCCTTTTTCAGCCATTAGTGTTATCCTGTAGCTTTGGTCTGCGGTCAGGCCCGCATCCTGCAGCGCCGCCTGAAGGGCAAAAGTGCTACTAATCCTCTTGTCTGCGGCTGCAGACGTTGGCCCCCTTTCCTTTGCCCTTTCCGCAGCCTCGGCCTCCTCCCGGTCTTTTGCATTTATTTTTGTGAATATCTCCCCTTTCTTGGCAACGGTTGCGGGCTTCTTCGTCTCCTCCTTTTTCAGGCCGCCCTTTCCCGCAAGGATTGCATCCCTTGTCTTGCCGTCGTAATAGCCGTCAACCTTTGCATCCACTCCTTCCTGTATGACTTTCATTGCAGCGAAGGTCTGCTTTCCGTAAATCCCATCAACAGCTATTTTATCGCTTTCTTCTTTCTGGCTTGCGTTGTAAAATGCCTGCAGAACTGCAATCCCAAGGTCAACATTTTTGCCGGTGCCCCCGAACCACTTATATCCCTTTGAGATTTTAGGAAGCAGCCTCTCAAGTGTTTCCGCATCTCTTTTCATGAAGGCCTCATAAAGCTCTTTTCCGGTTTTCTCGGCCTTATCAAGCTGTGCCGCTGAAAACCCAGTTGCCTTTCTTGCAGGCGCTTTCTTCCCCTCAGCCGTTTCAGGCTCCTCCTCTTTCTTCTCTTCCTTTGGTGTCCAAAGTGCGCCTGCCTTCCAGTCAAACTCGTCCCTTGTTGCACCCGGGTTCTTGCGTGCGAACTCAATCAGCTCTCCGAGCCTGTCGTTGAGCTCGTTCTCATCAACCTCTTTTTTCAACTTGCCTTTACCGTCAATAAAATGATTATAGACGCCCCAAAGCCACTCCATCTTCTCCGGTGAAACGTACTTCCTTGTCTTTTCGGTCTTATTGAGCTCCTCAACAAAATCGTCAACCATGTTGGCGAAAGTGGTCTGCGTATCTGTAAGCCCCGCCTGCTTTTGCGTGGCGGCCACGGGCGGCTTGACCACAACAGGAACGGCCTTCTTTGTGGCCTCCTTTGCCATCACTTCCTTTTCAGTATCAACAACCGCTTTCTTTATGCTGTCCTGTTGGGCAAATATTTTCTGCGCACCAGTAAGCGCTTCCAGAGTCTTAAGCAGGTTCTCCTTGCTGTACTCTTTCTTATCGCCCTTGTTCAGCTTGTAGAGCACCTCTGCCCAGTTCTCTGTTTTATCATTGCCCTTTATGTTTTCCTTAAGCCACTTGTAGCACTCAGGCATTTCCCTCTTTACCCAGAGGGTATCATTCCAAAGCCTTGAAACGACGGCCTCATGGGTCTTCGTAAGCCATTTTTCCTCATCCTTCTTTTCAGGAGTTTTCTTCTCCTCTTTTTTAACAGGTTCTTGTATTAGTTCATTCGGCATTTCAATCACCATTTTTTTGTTTTAACGTTATTTCTTGAACGGATACACCTTCTCCTTTTTATTCTCAGGTTCAACCTCAACCTCGACGTAATACTTATCTGGGATGATGTCTTTCCTCATATACTCTGCGCTTTTGCCCGCATATTCCGTCTTTATCGCATTAATCACTTTGTTGGTTTTCTGGTATTTCGGGTTTATGTTATCCTGGATGAATTCATCCACGGTCATGTTCTTTTTGTAAACCATGCGAATCCCCGCCTCGCCGGTCCTTGCGTAGACGCCTACCCCGTACATATGGCCAGGCCTCTTGCCCAGTGCCTCAACAGCCGGTTTAGCCACTTTCAATGCCGGAACTACAACCTTATCTTTGGCCAGTATTGCAACATAGGCTGCTGCCTTTGCCACAGGAATCACAGTATAGTCTGCAACAAATTTGCCTGCCTTGAGACCATACTTGCCCCCCTTGCCTAAAATCTTTGCGGTTTCCACAGGATGCATGACCGCAGCCGGGACATATATGGGCACGTCCAGAACCTGTTTCATCGTCTTGCTGAACCTGCCGCCCTTCTCATTTGCAATCTTTTCAGTGAGCTCACTCCAGGATGGCACTTTAGACTGCAGGTTTGCAAGCTTTCCCTTTCCCTTCTGTGCAGATGATATCACGCTATCTTTTACACTTCCCGCGCTTTCAAAAGTATCCTTCACCATGGCGGCGCCTTTCTCCCCAAATACCTTTTTTACTTGCTTGTATCTGTCTTTTAGAGTAATGGGAGTTGCAGCCTCTGCAGTGCCTTCCGCCTTTTTTACCTCTCCGACCCACAATTTCCTTGCGCGGTCGTATGCGGCCTTGAAACGATTGCCTGTGCTGCTCGCTTCGGCCATAATTTCCTTCTGCATTGGCACACTATTCATCTTTGGGATAATCTCCTCTGCCTTATCAACCGTCCTACGCACAATAGACTCTGTCTTATATAGGGGTACTTTTACCCCGCCATTCACAAGCGATTCTGAGACCATATTGACGCTTGCAGTGACTTCTTTCTCAAGCAATTTCCTGTCAACGTTCGGATTTGCGAGCGTTTTAACTGCTGCCTTTTCCGCGGCTTTTGCGAGTATGTCCGCAGCCTTGGCCTCCAGTTCCAGTACCTTCTCCACGGCAGACTTTTGTGCAGTGGCAGCAGTGCGCAGCGCAAGTTTTCTTGCCGTATATGCCTCGGCAGCAGCGGAAAGCTTCCTAGCCGCAACACCAGTACCTACTTTGGCGGCCGCTCCTCCAGCCACCGTAACTCCGCCGGCAAAGGACGCTATGAGTGCAATGTCTCCCATAAGTGATGCCGTGGTTGCAGAGATTGCATAGCCGCACGGCACGTATTGGTTATTTTTGCAGTAGTAATGGGCATCATTGAATGCCACTCCCGTTCCTGCGCCCGGCGTTACAATGATTAGCGCCTCCTTCCCATACGCCTTTGCCGTATCGAGTGCCTGCGCCATCAAATCGCCCCCTCTGGATCTATCGTTGCAAGAATCACGTCTTCAACGAAGCCATCGGCAATCTTCCTACCGTTGTGGTCATCAAGCCAGCTTTTCATCAGCTTGAAATTGCTGCTGTATTCCCTGCTCCCGTCAATTGCCTTGCGGAAGTTGGGATTGAAGCCATAAACATAGTACGTCATAACCGCATAATTCATTATGCAGTTGTTCATCTCCATCAGGACACTCTCTTTTTCTTCCTCTTTCGCCTGCTGATACCTCTCATTAAACAATGGGAAATATTGCTTAATCATGGCATCGGAAAACCAAGCCTCGTAGGGCATGGCCTTGAGAGCCTCAATCGGGTCTGTGATTAGCTTGCCTTTCATGAAGAGCACCTATTAGACCCTTTCTTGCCTATCCTTTAAATAGTTTTTCATCGGCGGACGAACGTTAAAATAAGCCCCAATTTATTCCGTGATGCCGAGCGCCCTGTAAACGTCCTTTACGCCCTTCTCCGAGACCTGCGCACCGAAGTACTCCTTCCCGTCCACTGTAACCACGACGCGCCCCGGCTTGAGTGCAAGCAGTGCGGGCACGTAGTCAATTATCGTGTTCAGCTGGTTGCCTTCGGTAAACAGGAACACCTTCTCGCCCTTTCCTATAATGAATGTGAATTTCCTGTCCTTCAGCCTCTTGGGCACAAACCCCTTGTGTGCCTCCGACACCATGTCCATGAGTGCTTTCTCCACAATGACTTCGCTGATCTCACTGCCCATAAGGCTTGCAAGCGTCCTTTTCTTGTCCGTCCCGTGCAGAACTGCCTCCATTTCAGGATACAGTGAGCCCTTTTTCTTTTCCTTATTCCCCTTTAAGACGTGGCTCAGCTCGCGCATAATAGGCATTGCCATCATGATTGGCATGATGCGCACCTTTCCGCCGCCCATGAGCAGGTCTTCCCTGATTACGTCCCTCGTGTTTTCGCCTTCGGGCGTCTGGCCAAGGGTCAAAAGCAGCTTGCGGTCTCCTGTCTGCACGACGATCTCAGGCGGAAAATTAAGTATGTCCCTTATGATGAGGAATGATGGCAAGGAATCTTCCTTGCCGTAAACAAGAATCGCCTTGCGGCCCTTCATTGCCGTCTCAATTGTGGTGTGGCTTTCCTCCTTCGCCATGATGGGCGTGAGCACTGCCACCTCTTTCCTGAATTCGCCTGTGTTCTTTACGAGAGACTCAATAATTACTTCGGGGGCCCCTTTGAATGCCCTCCTTACGCTAGAAACAGTTTTGGATTTCTTTTCCATTGCAGGCCTAGTTGTAGTACCATGCATGTGTTATTATGTTCGTAAGTAGTATATATACCTTGCTCTGAGCAAATGGCCGTGCCTACAATAGTAACCTTTAATAACAACTTCACTATCGAATTGGCATATGCCAAAAGCGGATGCCACAAAGCGAATAGGGGCAATAAGCGACAATCCAAAGGACAGGTTCAATCTTGTTTCAAGATTCAGGAAGTACAAGGAGATATGCGAGCAGAAAGGGCTCGGCAAGGACGATATTGGTAAGCAAGCCTTCTGGAAAGGTGAAATCCGCAAAAACCTTACAATTACCCCGCTTGATACCGCAGTGCTCAATTTCGTAAAGCTCGGCGGCGATACGGCCCAGAAAGCAGGCCTCCAGGCATATGTTGATGTGTCTTTTGAGAGGCCGGATGCGGAATCACTCGAATTCATATGCTACAAATATGGGCTTGACACGGAAAGCCTCGCCCTCGTAAAGCTCAGCATGCTTCTGGAGCTGGGGGAAAAGCCTGCGGAAGGAAAAACCAAAGAAGCTCAGGCTGAGACAGAAGCATCTGCCCCAGTAAGTGGCTTGACGGTATCCGGGATAAGCGTCCTAAAGGAAAGCGGCCTGCTGCCGAAAATCTATTTCAACGGCAAAAAAGTGATTGTACTGGACGTGTGCAAGCTGAATGAGGAGCAGGCGAGGGAATCACTCACAAAAATGCACGACTTTTTGGAAGGCCACGGGAGCGGCAAGACCCCGCGCACCATTTTCCAGCAGTCCAATAAGGAGCTGTTCGGCGCATTCAGGGATGCATTCCCGGGTGTCTTCGAGGAGATATTCAGGCCCCAGCTCGGCGGCAGGAAAAAGCCGTCCGCAGAAAAAGGGGAAACGATTGGGGAAGCAACAGCAGAAAAAAAGGGAAAAGATGAAGGGGCGGCGGCAGAGAAAGAACCAGCGAAAGTTGCAGATAAGAGGGAAGAGCCGGCGCCTGTAGCAAAAGAATCACAAGCCGGAGCGGCAGAAAAGAAAGAGGGGCCAGCACTAGCTATCGTAACAAAGGAGCAAATAAGAGCCGTTGCAGAAGTGCCTATAATTATTGTAGAAGAGGGACAGGAAAAGACAGAGGCGCAAATTCCTGCAGTGGTAGAAGTGCCCGAGCAAAAGGCACCACTTTCAAGGTCAGAAGCAATTGAGAATGAGCTCTACGGGCTGCTTCCGAAAGCACCTAATTTCGACGCGGTCGAAATGCTGCGTGATAATGGCTTCAATGATGATGATATTCAAAAATTCATTCTTCACATAACGAAAAACAATCTGCAGCAGAGGATAAGCACGGATGATGCGATGAACCTAGAAATAACATTTTTCGTGGGCATACTTGAAAGGGGGCGGGAGGATGCCGCAGATGGTGTAGTGGTTGTTGAAAGTGTTGATGGCAGCCCGGTCACAGGCCTGAAGGTTTTGGAGCCTGATGCGATGCAGAAAGTGGATGGAGCGCGCCCACAAGCAGATACCGCTGGCCAGGACACAGCCCAATTGCATGAAGAGCCCGAAGCGCCAAGTGCAGCGGCCCAACCACCGCATGAAGTGACAGATGCATCGCAGGCAGCAGCCCTGCAGTTACAGGAAGAGCAGATAGACCGCACCAAGTATAAGGGATGCATGTGGGTCCCCGTCCGCGGCGAGCTGCAATTTGTGCTTGAGAAGTATGCGGACTGGGATGCGGGCGTCCCGATGCGCTTGATCTCCGCAATGGAGGATGAGCACAACATAAAGAGGGAAGCCGCGGAGGCGATAGTAATATTCATAGTTGACGGGCTCTGCATACTCACGCCAAACGCGTGCACGGGCGCAAAGGAAGCGGACCTGGACCGCACGATGAAAACCCTGTCATTTTACAAGGGGCCAAAAGGGCAATATACCGGCCAGAGAAAGAAGGTGGAGCAGGTCCTGAAAAGAAACGCAGTTATCAATGTTAAG
>CAILAH010000042.1 GCA_903832205.1 uncultured Microcaldota archaeon
GAGCCTTTCTGACAAAGTTGATGCCGCCCCGCCGCAGAAGCCCGCGGAAAAGAAGCAGTAAGCCCGCGAAGGATTGAAGGCAAATGACTGCGTTCTGCAAAAGGATTGAGGACAAATGGCCAAGCCAGGCATAAGGGCGCGTCCCAGAACGCGCAGTTCTAATTATAAGCCGAGAGCAGGTGCGGTAGTATGCCTCGGCAGGATGCCAGTCACCAGTGAGGCGTGCAGGGATATTGAGTCGCGCGTAAAAACTGCGGCCTCCCTTTTCAAAAACACAAATGCAAAAGCGCTCATATTGAGCGGCGGCAGGACGTTTGGTTCCGCCCAATCGGAAGCCGCCTATATGGAGAAGATCGCGGTTGCGCTCGGTGTCCCCAAAAGCAAAATCCTTCTTGAGGAACAATCTGGCAGCACTTATGAGAATGCGATTTGCACAATGGAGCTCTCGGAGAAAAAGCATCTGCACTCTCTCGCAATCGTCACTTCCAACTATCACATCTTCCGCACGGGCCTCATCTTCAGAAGGCTCCTTCCAAAATTCACCCTTGAATTTTTCGCATCGCCCTATCCCATTAGCTTTTCATTAATCGCCCGCATTCTCCGCGAAATCCCGCACATAATCAGAATTACAATTTTTGGATTATACGAATAGTTCTTTTTCGCTCTTGCTCACCCGTAGCTTGTGCTTTCTTCAGCCAAGATTCATTTTTCTTATTGCATCGCACACTTGCCCAAGCGCCTTTTTCTTTTCCATTCCGTATGGTATTCCCACAATGTGCACCCTCTCAATTACCCCCAGGTTCATGAGCAGCTTGAGCTGGAACGCAAAGTCAAAATCGTGTATTGTCATTCTTGGGAAATTTTTCAGCCTGTCCACATCCTTCTCCGTAAGCAGCTGCACTGAGCGTATGCCTTTCACCACATCTATGATCCACACTTCCTTTTCATCAAGCTTCTCGTTGGGGTCGAACTCGACAAACTCATGCTCCCTGAAGCTTTTTTTCAAATCAGGAATTAGCCTTACCGCACCATCATCGCCTTTTACCGAGGCATTTCCCAGCATTAAAAACCGGACCATCGTCAAAGTTATAAGCTAAAACACATATTATAGTTTGATGATAGTTGACGACCCGCTAGTTGACGTGAAAAAGGGAATAATCAACTGCAAGGTATGCTCAAGAAGGTGCACCATACCTGATGGCGGAACAGGATCCTGCGGCATACGCAAGAACGTAAAGGGAAAGCTGGACCTTATCGTGTACGGCCGCCCATCCGCATTCGGAGTGGACCCGATTGAGAAAAAGCCGCAGTTCCATTTCCTACCGGGAACGGGCGCATATTCGCTTGGCACCTATGGATGCACGTTCATGTGCAAGTTCTGCTGCAATTGGGAGCTGGCGCAGGCAATACGCGACCATCTTCCCATGGACACGTGGATGGACCTGCCCCCTGAGAAAGCGGTCCAGGGCGCAAAGGCATACAATTGCTCATCCATCGCCTACACCTACAACGAGCCCGCCATCTGGTACGAATACCACAGGGATATCGGCAGGCTTGCAATGAAGGAGGGGCTCTTCAACATCCTTGTCACCGACGGCTACGGCACAAAGGAATTCTGGGGCAAGGCGTCCAAGTACGTTCACGCCGCAAGCGTGGATTTCAAGGGATTCACCGAGAAGCTCTACAACCAGCTCTGCGGCGCGCACCTGGAGCCCATAATGGAATCCGTGAAGCTGTCAAAAAAGCACAAGCTCTGGACAGAGGTAACTTCTCTCGTAATCCCTGGCTGGAACGACAACAGGGAGGAGGTGCGCAACCTGGCGGAATGGCTCAAGCAGATAGATTCTGAAATGCCCTTGCACCTAATCGCATTCCATCCCAGCTACAAAATGCTCGACACGCCGTCCACAACCGCGTCCAAGCTCATGGAGCTCCGCAAGGTCGCGCTTGATGTCGGGCTCAAATATGTTTATGTCGGCAATGTACATTCAGAAGGCGAGAACACCTACTGCCCCAACTGCGGCAAGATGCTCATCGAGCGGAAGGGATACATGATTGGCGTAAAGGAAACGTTCGACATGGACAGGGCGAAATGCACAAACTGCGGCCAGAAAATCGCAGGCGTGTGGACAAGGGAGCAGGCGATGCGGCTGAAGGGCAACAATAAGCTAAAAAAATAATCTGCAGATATGTTAGCGCTCGGAGAAAACAGGAGGTATGAAATATGAGACCACCAGCAGTGGCGGGGACTTTTTACCCCTCGGAAGGAGAAGAGCTTCTTAGGACAATTGACGGTTTCCTCAAGAATGCAAAGCACCATGAGATTCATAGCAAGCTGCGCGCGCTAATAGTGCCGCATGCGGGCTATCAATATTCCGGCATAGTTGCCGCGGCAGGCTACAGGCTTTTGCGCGAGCGCAGGGATGAATATGACGACATAATACTCATAGGCCCATCGCACTACATGACTTTCTACGGCGCCGCAAGCGTGGTCTCGGACATATGGGAGACGCCGCTGGGGCAGGTGATGATGCAGCCCATGGCGGGCAAGCAGATTGTGCCCCTGCGTGAGCCGCACGAGTCCGAGCATTCGCTCGAGGTGCAGGTCCCGTTCCTGCAGGTGTGCGCGCCAAACGCAAAGATATACCCGCTGCTTATGGGTGGCAGCATAACGCCTGAAGAGATGGCCAACGACCTTCACAATCGCCTGAACGACCGCACGCTCATTATTGCAAGCTCGGATTTGAGCCATTATCATCCCTACGCTGAGGCAATGAAGATTGATTCTGCGGCCAACGAGGCCATTCCCGCACTTGACGTTTCGCGCGTGGGAAGGGAAGTGGAGGCCTGCGGAAAGGCCGGCATCCTCTCCGTTATGCACCTTGCAAACCACTACAGGTGGCACGGCAAACTGTTGGACTACAGGAATTCCGGCGACACGGGCGGGGACAAAAGCAGTGTGGTCGGCTACGGCTGCTACGGCTTTTTTATGGGAAAATAATCTGTGGTGATAAAATGGCAGGGCTGGGCGCAAAAGAAAAAAACTACCTTCTTGAAATGGCCCGCTCCGCAATCGCATCACGGCTCCGTGATGCGGAATTTTCCATCCCCAAGCCGCCCTCGGAAATTCTTCTCGAGAAGCGCGGCGTCTTCGTGACGCTCACAATTAAAGGCAGGCTGCGCGGGTGCATCGGCTATCTTGAGCCGCTGAAATCAATCGTGCAGGCGGTTTCCGAGAATGCGCAGAATGCCGCGTTTGAAGACGGGCGTTTTCTGCCGCTAAAGCAAAGCGAGCTGGATAAAATCAAAATCGAAATCTCCGTCCTTTCGCCGCTTGAGGAAATTCATCCCAAAAATCCGGAAGAGCTCCTCAAAATCCTCAAGCCCGATGTGCACGGGCTCATAATACGAAAGGGATGGGCGGGGGCAACGTTCCTCCCGCAGGTGTGGGAAGAATTGCCGACGCATTCGCAGTTCCTGTCCAACCTTTGCAATAAGGCGGGCCTCCCCGATGACGAGTGGAAAAGGCCCGGCATGAAATTCTTCATTTACACAGTTGAAAAATTCGAAGAGTAATGGCTGCCGTTTGTTGGCTTGAAGAATTCAATCAGCCGAAGCCGTTTGTTTTCCTGGCGCAGTATGTTTTAATCTTCAGCCATTTTCTTCTTGAGCAATGCGATCTCATCCCACAGCGCGCTATTTCTCTTCAGCGGGTCGAACTTTGTCTTCTGCTCAAGCTCATCGAGCTTCGCCTTGAAATTGGCCCTCCTTCTTGACAAATCCTTTTTGCTAAGTCCCATAAACAAACTCCGTTATTGAATGGGGGGGAATAAATAAAAGCGCATTGAACTTTTTGCTAAAAGCCCGAACTAAAACCTTTCGTTTTTTTCCCTCTTCGCTTCCAGTTTTATAGCAAATAAGCAAAATAAATAATGCTTATTTGCTAGCTAGCAAGTTGCAGATTAAGCTCAATTATTTTATGCAACTTGCTATTATATAATTATCAATGCTAATTTAACCCATGGGAGAAGCGGAGGGAGCGGCCACATCTATTGACCAGAAGATTGACAAAAAAATCGAGATGTGGAAAGGCAAGCTCCTCGACATATCCCTAAGGAACAAGCTCGTAAACTTCAAGGACGGCGGCTCCTCAGTCAAGCTTTCAATCTCCGAGCCGCCCGCGTTTTATGATTCGTTCCTTTCGGGCACATCCAAGTTCCTGTTTGCAAAAAGCACGTCATCAGACCAGAAGGCGAACGTGCTCCGCACGCAGCACACCGATGCCGAGGCCTACCGCAGGCTTTACCAGATTTACCTTGCGTCAAACGAAAGCCTCTCCGAGCAGGGAGTAAATACGCTCTACCTCACGTTCGGCTATCTCGAGTATGAGAATGCGGAAAAGAGCGGCGAGGCGGGCGCAAAAGCCAAATCAAGGGCAAAGGCAAAATCCGCGTCAAAGGAAGATGCCAAGGGCAAAACAAAGAACTCTGATGCGGCAAGCGTGGAAGGCCCGGACGAAATCAAATCGAAAGCCCTCCTGGATTTTGGTGATGGCGCCGAGGATGAATCCGGCCTGCTAAGGGCGCCCCTCATCCTTGTCCCGGTAAAAATCGAGCGCAGGAAAGAGGCCGCGAGGGACAAGCAGCCGTTCTCAATCACGTTCCTTGATGACGATATCCACATTAATCCTGCATTGAGGCAGAAGCTCATTCTCCAGTACAATCTTGACATTGACTTTGATTTCGAGGCACCGGAAGCGTACCTGAAGAAGCTTGCGGCCGAGGTGAAAAAATACGGCTGGAAGGTGACAAACGGCGACGTGCATTTGGGCGTGTTCTCGTTCCAGAAGCTCTCGCTTTACAGGGACCTTGAGCCCAACAGGAAGCGCATTATAAAAAATCCCGTTGTGCGCTCGCTTGCGGGCGACCCGCTCGCGCTCAAGAGCGCCGCCAGCATGGACGGCATCGATGTTGACGTGCTTGACCCGAGGGAATCATTTTTCGTGCTTGACGCGGACTCAAGCCAGCAGGAGGCGATAATTGCCGCGCGCAAGGGATTGAGCTTTGTGCTGCAGGGGCCGCCAGGGACGGGAAAATCACAGACAATCGCAAACATAATCGCACAGCAGCTTGCGGACGGCAAGAAGGTGCTTTTCGTCAGCGAGAAGATGGCCGCGCTGGAAGTTGTGAAAAAGCGCCTCGATGCAACCGGCATCGGCAGCTATCTTCTTGAGCTGCACAATGCGGACACGGCGGGAAAGAAATGGGTGCTTGAACAGTTCGAGAAGGCGCTCGTTGAGAATAAGCTTTACGCAAGCGATGAGCGGCTGATGGACCAGCTCAAGGACGCCCGCGCCGTCCTGCGCGCCTATGGCGGCGAGCTGATGGGGGACGGCGACGACACGATGCCCCTCTACAAGGTGCTCGGCCGACTCGCAACGCTCGACCACGTAAAATTATCCGACACTGGCCTGGGCGTTAAAATAGATTTCAATGAGTTCCCGCACAACCTGCACCTGATGGAAGAGCTCGACCTCTATGACAAGCAGCTGCGCGAGTTCAACACAAGCCTGCTGCGCTACGTCAACCACAAGAATTTCAAGGCGTTCACGGATTTCAAGCAGGAGGCGCTCAAGGAAGTTATCGACCGCGCAATCGAGACGCTGCAGTACGTAAAGGATGAGTCCGAGCAGCTGGAGGAGAAGGCGGGCCTCTACTTCCGCCGTGTTGCGGATTTCAAGCTGATGGAGAACAAGATTGTCCCGCTCATGACCGTCCCGAAAACATCCTATAAAATCAAGGAGGAATGGTTCTCGCTCGACATCCCGAACATTGAGAACAAGCTCAACAGGTATATCGTCAAGCTCAACGAGCACGCGGCCCTTCGCGAGTATTTTCTCTCGAAATACAAGGAGAACCTGCTGCTGCATTCAACCCACGAGATTGAAGACATGGCTTCCAAGCTTGACGGCCTCTATTCGGTGAAAGTGGTGCGCTGGGTCGACCCGCGCTACAGGAAAATCTCCGACCATATGCACGTGCTGCAGCTGGTGAAGTCAAACCTCACCTATGAGGACATATCCAACGACCTGCGCCAGCTTTTGATGTTCAAGAAAATCGGCGCGGAGCTCGATGAGGATTCAAGGGAAATAAAATCTATAATCAAGGAGGAGCGCATCGTTGCATCAGAGCTGCAGTCAATAATCGCCTGGATAAAAAACGCAAAATCCGTTGAGGGGCTCTGCAATGGCCGGCTCATCCGCTCCGTCTGCTCGGGCACCGACCTGGCGCCCCTGGCGCAGAAGTTCCAGGCGCACACCACGGCGCTCAC
>CAILAH010000043.1 GCA_903832205.1 uncultured Microcaldota archaeon
CGAACTTCCACGACTACAAGATATTGAAGATGAGCGAAACGCCGGAGATAGAAGTGCATATTGCCAAGAGCACCGAAAAGATCGGCGGCATCGGCGAGTTGGGAGTTGTGGCCCTTGCTCCCGCCGTCGCTAATGCGTTCTTCAATGCGACGGGCGCGCGTGTACGGCGTCTTCCTCTGGATGCCAAAAACGTACTGGAGGCGTTGAAGAATAAAAGCGCGTAGCGGGAATCCCGGGTGACTCAAAGCGCTCTGTTGGATGACAACAGGATAACGGCGCCTGGCGGGGTTGGCCAATGCTCAATCACGCCAGGCTCGTTATTTTTTACAGCTTATGGACATATCATTAATGCAGGATGCGTCAGGCAGTGTAGTTTGATTTCGACATGGCCTCAACTACTTCCAAAAGCTGAGAAGAGTCTTCTTTGCCCCCGCCGCGGCCGATGAGGGCATTGAACATCTGGGTAACCAGCGCGGTTGCAGGCAGCGCCATGCCGAGGGCATGAGCCTCATCCAGGACAATCTGGATGTCTTTGTAGTGGAGGCGAGCCTCAATACCGGCGTGGTAATCTCTTTCCACCATGCGTTTTCCCAGCACCTCCAAAATTCTGCTCTGGGCGCTGCCGCCGGAGAGGGCCTCATACTAATTCGCTTTCATACATTAAACTAATATGATATACTCCTTCTAATAATCGATGAAGGAGGGCCATATATGCGCAGTACAACTTTGGTGAACCACCTCAATCAAGATGAAATAAGAGAGCGCATGGTCAGGTCCAAGGAACGAGAGCAATACCAAAGGTGGCAATCGATATTCCTGACAAGTAAAGGATTGCAGTCAGATATTGTAGCTGAATATGTCGGGACAACGAAAGGAACGGTTCATCAGTGGGTATATCAATACAATCACGGTGGTCCTGATGGCTTTGTCCTCCAGGGCAGGGGCGGCAGACGATTCGGGTTTTTAAACCTCGAAGAGGAGGCGAAATTATTGGAGAGCATTCGCCCCCGGGCAGAGAAGGGGCGTATTTTAAATGCCTATGCAATCAAGGAGCAGATAGAAGAGCGGCTGGCAAAGAAAGTGTCGAAAGATTATCTCTATGACCTCCTTCATCGGCACAAATGGAGAAAGGTTATGCCTCGTCCCCAGCATCCCAAAGCAGATAAAGAGAAGCAGGAGGAATTTAAAAAAAACTTCCCGAGTTGGTGGCAACCGCCGAAAAAGGCTTCTGCCCAGAGGACAAAAGACCAGTGAAGCTATTCTTTCAAGATGAAGCCCGCTTTGGAAGGCTCTCCGATCCGGCCTATTGCTGGGCACCAAGTGGGTTAAGGCCGATTGTATCGGCACAGATTGTGCGCGAATTTACCCACGTATTTAGCGCCGTAAGTCCGAATGATGGCCGATCCTTCTCTCTTATTTTACCCTATGCAGATACTGATGCTATGAACATTTTTCTCCAGGAATTCTCGGAAGCATTTCAGGAATACCGCATCATTCTTGTCATGGACAAGGCGGCGTGGCACAGAAGCAAAGACCTGAGCGTGGTCGATAACATTCGATATATCTATCAGCCACCCTATTCACCTGAGCTAAACCCCGTCGAGCACCTTTGGGAATACATCCGAGAAAAATATTTTAAGAATGCTTACTGGCTATCTATGGCAACCCTTGAAGAAGCCCTGTCAGCCGCCTTAAAGAAAATTACCGACTGCTCAGAGATGATCCAGAGCCTAGTGGGATTCCATTGGGCTATTATTTAGTATATGAAGGCGAAATGGTATAAGCAAGCTTGGGAATGTCTGCCTTTCTTTCCCGCAGAGGCGGGATGTAGATGGGAAAGACATTCAAACGGTAAAGGCAGTTCTTGCGGTACTGGAACGGGCTGCAGAGGACAACAAATTCCTTACGGCCCTGGCCAATAATCCCGCAGGAGCCCTGTCATCTTACGACCTGAGCCCCGAACACAGGAAGGCATTGCTCAACGGAGACATTGCCGCGCTCGAGAAGTGGGTCGGCCCCTTGGATGGGCGCCTGCATATCTGGCTGAAGGCTCGATTAAAACAAGAAAATTTCACGGAAGAACAGGTTCGATGACTTACCGATCGCTGCAATGGTAAGTTAGAAATTGCTTGACCGTGGCAAGCAATTTCGTTAACGCACTTATCCCGTTTAGATGTTACTGGTCCGTTTACAATCCTGATCGTTCTGAAAAACCTCTATCCGAAAAAACAGTTTATTATTGCAGCCCTTACATAACTTACCTATGCGGAGAGATGCCTTGCTCTCCCAATAGGACGGGCGCTGAAGGCTATGAAAGCGGCTTGAAATTAGGTCCATTTTATATTATGGTGCGCTTAAATCAACGGGCCATGATTCATGGTAAAAATTGGTTTTATTAACGGGTTGAATTTGTCAAAGGAGAAAATGATGAAACGTTTGATGATCGCCGCATGTTTAACTATATCTTTTTGTCTGTTGAACCTAACCCCGATGGTCCATGCACAGCCGTACCCGAACAAGCCCATACAGCTCATCATGCCCATCCCCGCGGGTGGGGGAGGCGACGTGAACGGCAGAATCATGCTGGATGACCTGACGAGAATTCTTGGTCAACAAATCATCGTGTCAAACAAACCGGGTGCATCAGACACTCTGGGAACCGACGCCTTGGCCAAAAGCAAGAAGGATGGTTATACCCTTGGCTATACAAGTTCCGCTGCCATGATCTATTCGCGGGTGACCAATCCGGAGAGCGTTCCCTATGATCCGGTCAAGGACTTCGAACCCCTTGCTCTCCATACTTTCTTCCCCTTGTCGGTGGCCGTACAG
>CAILAH010000044.1 GCA_903832205.1 uncultured Microcaldota archaeon
GGGGCTGCAATATGAGGCGGTTTCCAATATTGTGCGCATGTATTACGAGCAGTGGTGGTTCTGGGGAACCATTGTATTCGTTTTCGGCATTATGGGCATTGGTATCGCGTTCAGGGCGCGTGAGCGCGTAAAGTACGGCATTGACATACCGGACTTTGAGATACGCAAGAAAAAGAAGATTTACATAAAGAAGGAGATTGTGCTTGATTTGTTCAACAGCATCAACAAGGATTACGGCTGGGATTATATGCCGCTAATGCTTAAGGAGCTCAAATCCGGGTTCAGGAAGATTACCTACCAGGGAAGGCCCATACTCATCGGGGATTATAACCTGCAGCTCATACTTGACAAGCTGAAGTTTGACGGGCAGATCAAGGAGTATATGGACCTCTATACGGTTTCAAATTGGGAGCAGATGAGCGGCTATGACTACAAATATCTCTCAGTGTTTAGGAGGATTAGGGATATCCTGATCAACAGCGCGGTCCCGTTCACAAGGCTTAATGACAGGAAGGACTGTGATGTTTTCATTAAGAGTAAGAGGGAAAACCTAAAGGTAGTGATGGGCGAGGGAATAAGGCTCGTTGAGCGCATTACTCATGCAATATCGGGAAAGGAGAAGGTCGTCATTGTGTTCGCGACCGAGGAGCACCGGGATGAGTTCATTGAGAACATAAGCAAATACGGCGCCAACGGGGCGGCAATCAAGATTGCGCTGCTCAATAATAAGCTGATACCCATCACTGTAAAAGAGTTCCAGAATTTGGTAAAATAATAGCAAATTGCAAAAACAATTTGCTAGCTAGCAAAACACATATCCATAAATTAATGTGTTTTGCTATAAGCGTCACTGCTTGCCGTTGCCTTTTTTATCCATTGCCTCAGCGTAAACTTTTTTCAGCAGCACTGTGGTCTCAAGTGTTGAGTATTTCTTTGCGGATTCCGGGGCGTTTTTTGAAAACGATTTTCTTTTCTCATAAGTCTTCACCGCCTTCTCAGCGCAGTCCTGGGAGTCATCAGGGTTGAATAGATGCCCGTTGACCCCGTCCTCTATTATTTCGCCCACCGCAAGGTAATTGGCGCCGCATACCGGCAGGCCGCTCGCGAGCGCCTCGATGCCGCTCAGCCCCTGCGTCTCAAACTTGGATGGGAACACGAACACGTCTGAATTCTTATATAGCGAGGGAATCTTGTTATCGGGGACAAAGCCAAGGAAAGAGAATTTGTCAGACACCTTTTGGTCTGCAGCGAGCTTTTTGTAATATGCCTCTGCAGGCCCTGCTCCGGCAATCACAAAGCGCGCTTCCGGGATTTCCTTGGTGATGCCCTTTGCGGCCTTTATGAGCACGTCAAGGTTTTTTTCTGCAACCAGGCGGCCCACGAACAGGAATACCGCATCATCATCCTTCAGCCCAAAATCGGCCCTTGTGAATTCTGTCCCTTTGGAAGAGAATCTCTCAATATCTATTCCGTTCGGGACAACGCGCACGTTGTTGAACCTGTTATGCTCAATAAGCGTTGCGATTGTCTGCGACGGCACGATTGTAATGTCGCACTTGTTATAGTACCAGCGCAGGTATTTCCAGGCAACCTTTTTTGCAATGTCCTGGATTGCGGCCTGATTGGAGATGTAATGCGTCGCGTATTGTATCAGCGTGTGAAACGAGCCCACAAAAGGGAGCTTGCGCTTGCGCGCAATCCTCTCCGCAGCGATGCCCATTGTGCCCATCCCGTGCGAGTGCACAAGCTCGATCTTCTTTGAATCGATTATGGAAGATGAGGGGTATGGATTGATTGCAAAGCGGTAGGAGGGGTAGGGCTTGAACGGGATTGAGTCATAGTAAAATACGTAGGGGTCCTGGTTGGTCTGCATAAGCTGGGGCGTGCCGCAGGCGAAGATGTAGACCTCGTCCCCCATCTTCACGAGCTGCTCGCGCGAAGAGAGTATGCTTTTTACGACACCGTCCACATTAGGCAGGTATGTTTCTGTGTAGTATGCAACACGCATGGTTCCAACTCGTAACGCTGACTAACAAAAGTGAATAAAGAATAAAAATGGATTACTTGCCGTTTCCGATGGATTTCTTGAACTCATCGTAGAGGCCCTTGTAGTACTGGAATACGGACTGCTTGAGTCCGGCTTTCCTGTTCCACTTGTTAAAGCCGCCTGCGCTGCCGTACGTATATGTAACGTTGCCGTCCTCAAGAAGGTCGGTGAATTCTGACGGCGTCTTGATGCGGCCCACTTTGGTAACCGTATTCTTCTCAAGCGTCTGGCCGAGGAATTCACCACCCATGTGGACGACCATCAAAATCATTGCATCGTCGTCAGCGTCGAGGCCTTTCTTGAACCAGGGCCTGATGGTTGCCTGGTAGATATCGTTCTCCTTCTCTGTTCCAACGGAGCCGAAGATTGCATCCACCTTGCTCATGAGGTCGAGCTTGAATTTCTTGTATTTCTCGCCGTCACGGGGCAGTGCCTTCCATTTGGCGAGCTCGTCCTGGAGAGCTAATACTTCGGAAGCAAGCGGGCCTACCCTGCTTGCGCACGCGTCATCAAGGTCAATTTTCTTGTCCTTGTAAACAGTCTTTTCCTTGCCCTCCTTGAATACGACCTTGCCCTTTGAGCATTTCACGTTGTTGAGTGCCGCGAGGCATTCCTCGAGTGATTTCCTCACTGCGGGGTCCTCAATCTTCTTTTCAACAATCTGCGGGGGCTTTTCCACAGGTGTCGGCGCGACCTTCCAAAGCAGCAATGCCGCTGCTGCGCCCAGTGCCAGCATGCGCAAAATGCGCCTCCACCAAAGCTCCTTGTCCCTCAGGATCTTCGGCGAATCGATCTCGTTCTCCTTCTTCAGGAGCTCATCGATCACCGCAACTGTCGCCACCTCTTCGGCGGTCCTTACGGGCTTGGACATGATGTCCGCCTTTGCCTCGTTGAGCCTAATCTTAACCTGCGCCTCGATGTTTATGTCACGCATCTTGCCGTCCTTCAAGTGCGGCTCTGCAATGTCATAGAGCGAGGAGCGGAGCGCCTCCTTCCTTGAGTGTGTCTCGGTGAAGATGACCATCTTGCCAATCTCGCCTGCACGCACAAAGAGGTTCTTGCTTCTGAAATAATCCAAAGCCCTGGGGTTCGTCTTAACCATCTTAGCGAGCTCGCGGCCCTTGTCTGCAGCCGGAGTCTCATGCATGACCGAATATCCCGGTCGTTTTATAACAGCATTCATCATTTACACCTATGGAGGATTTGTGTATAATTCAGGTTTATATAGTTTTCCATTGGGCCGGATTTTAACTAAGCGACCGCGGTGCATGAATCCGGCTCACTGCACACATCTTTTTTCTCGCAATTGTTCGGCGATACTATGAGTGCA
The DNA here is from genome assembly GCA_903832205.1 of uncultured Microcaldota archaeon. GTDB lineage: Archaea > Micrarchaeota > Micrarchaeia > CAILAH01 > CAILAH01 > CAILAH01. Next base: position 3,378 of record CAILAH010000044.1, read on the forward strand.
GAAATTATCACTGCAACTGCCAGGAATTTGGAAAAATTGTTTTTTCGCTTTTGTTTCGGATTAGCTGTTTTGTGCGCGCCATCCCTAGGAACGTTCTTTTGCATGATTAATCTCCAACTCCACTCGGTTCATTTAAGGAAAATAAGATTAAAAAGAAAACCCGTTTAGCAGGAAGGTTTTGTGCAAACCTGCATGAGCTCATCAAAGCTCTCTGGATGTATCGTGCTGACCGCGAAAATCTTCGAGTAAAAAGTCATCACCCAGGCGAGATTTTGTAGTGCGGACTTGGAGTCGTGCGTAAGCATGTCCTTGTCCACATCCTTAAGCTTTGTTACAAGCAGGCGCGTGTATTCGTCCCCGGTTTCCTCAAGCTGGGCTGCGATGTAGAACGGCTTGTTCATTCCCAAAAACACAACCGTCTTATCAAACAGGTCGCAGGCATCATCACGTTTGCCTTCTTTGATTGCAAGAGTGTAGGCATCACGGAGCCGGTCAACTGCGAATTCCTTTCCCTTCATTTTTTTGAGTGCAATCCCAAGCGCTGCAAAGTCATTTTTAAAGTGCAGCCTCTTTCCCGCCTCGCTTGCTTCGCCGGCCTCGCACCTATCACGCAGCCTCAACATCCTGTTGTAGAGGTTCATGTCCTGCATATAGGCATCGATTGCGCTGCGCGGGCTGCGTTCAATCCACAGCGTAAGGTAGGCCAGCCTGTCCCATATATAATAGTCGCGGAGGCCGCGCAGCAGCATCTCGCGCTGTCCATTGTAATTCTTTATGCGGCCTATGCTCTCGAGCCTGACCTCCAGGCGCCTTTTTGCGGCGAATAATATGGAGACCGCGGGCTTGAGATGCTTGTTCATGTCAAAATCGTTCTCTGCCAAATGCGCGTCATTTACGTAGCCGATTGCGTTCTGCACCTTAATCTTTGAGATGACCTTGTAGAACGCGCGCGTTCCTTTCATCTTTGAGATAACGTCATTCAGCAGCGATACGGCAAGGTCCAAGTCCTCATCACACTGCCCTGATTTCTTGTTGTGCCTCTCGATTAGCATGATTGCGCTGGAGATGCCGTTGAAAATTGCCGAAATGTTCTGCTTCTCGGCCTCATAGCCCTCGCGGATGTGCTTCACGAGCCTGACTGCCTTGAGCACGTCAACCTTGACCGTGACCTGCTTGGTGTTGGGGCCCTCATGCGTCAGGTAGCGCTTTTCAAGCAGGTGCGGCGATTTGCTTGCGAACTTCAGCGAGTCGTGCCTTGTCTTAAGTCGCACGAACCCCTGCCTGCGCATGTTTATCTCCACCTTCAGGTTCTGTTTTAAGCCTTCAACTGTAGTGTTGCCTTTTGAGTCGATTAGTATTGCTGGCATGGCGGAATTCTAAAATTTCATGTTTATAAAGGTTGCGGGTTTTTACTGCAAATGCCGAACGCGAGCGGTCTTTATTATTAAATTTTCAGAACGCGGGTGGAAAGGCTTATAAACCTAGACTTCTTAAAAGGTGTTGCTGCAACGGCTAGGCCGAGACGTCGTAACTTATTCTATGAGGCCTGCATAAGTTGTGGCATCGCACTCTCATCGGAGAGTATATGTTCTCGTCTGATGTACGAAAACCGTCGGGTTTTCGACATCTCAAAACCACCTCGTGGTTTTGCAGAGAACTATAATCCGAGGATTTGTCGGATTAGATTGAGGCTTCAAGAGAGATTTAATGAGCAATAGGCAAACGTGCACGCAGTGCTTTCGCAAGTGCGAGAGTACGAATGTACGGTAAGATAATAACACGCAAGTGGTAAAAACCAACGTACGCCTTCGAAAGAAGCGTTCGTAAAAACACGCGATCGCAAGAGGTACAAAATCTTCGGATTTTGACCTCTCAAAATCACGAGAGTGATTTTGCAGATCGCGTGATGCCAAGACCTTAGCAACTCCAGTTGATCCTGCTGGAGGGTACTGCTATCGGAGTTCGACTAAGCCATGCAAGTCTACCCGTTCACCTGGACGAGTGGCAAACGGCTGAGTAACACGTAATCAATCTGCCCTAAGGAAGGGGATAACCTCGGGAAACTGAGGACAACACCCTATAGGTGAGAGACGCTGGAATGCCCTCTCGCTCAAAAGGCACACGAATTGGAGTGTGTCCGCCTTAGGATGAGGTTGCGGAGGATTAGGCTGTTGGCGGGGTAACGGCCCACCAAACCTATAATCCTTAGGGGCCATGTAAGTGGGAGCCCCCAGAAGGGCACTGAGACAAGGGCCCTAGTCCTACGGGATGCAGCAGGCGCGAAAACTCCACAATGCACGAAAGTGTGATGGGGGAACTCCGAGTGGTCTCCTTCGGGAGACCTTTTGCTTAGTCTAGAAAACTAGGCGAATAAGGAGTGGGTAAGACCGGTGCCAGCCGCCGCGGTAATACCGGCACTACAAGTGGTACCCACGTATATTGGGTCTAAAGCGTTCGTAGCCGGCCTAGTAAGTTGCTGGTGAAATCCTTCGGCTCAACCGAAGGGCGGGCCAGTAATACTGCCAGGCTTGGGAGTGGGGGAGGTCAGGGGTACGCCCGGGGTAGGGGTAAAATCCGTTAATCCTGGGCGGACCAGCAGTGGCGTAGCCTTTTTCGGGATGCCTAAAAAGGCTAGCGAAAAAGGCTCCATAAAAGGCAGCGATTCGCTTCTGCACGATGTGCCGCACGCGCTGCCTGCCCTGATAAAAGCCCAGAAAGTCTTAAAACGCGCGGTGGGTTCGGGCCTCAAGATGCCGCGCAAGGCGCAGCTTAAAAAAGGAAGTAAAAATCAACTGAAGAAAAAAATAGGCAAGGAACTTTTCGCTATCGTAGGCCTTGCAAACTCACTCGGCATAGACGCCGAGGACGCGTTGAACAAAGCCATCAAAAAATTCTCGAACCGGTCCCGGAAAATATCCCGCAAGGAACC
>CAILAH010000045.1 GCA_903832205.1 uncultured Microcaldota archaeon
ATGCCCTGCATTATGCTTGATGAATAGCCCGTGCCGCTTGCATCGAGCACTTTTACTGAAATGATTGTTGCATTGGGGGCGATCGCATGGATGACTGAGGCCATGAATGTGCCGTGGCCGTTGTCATCGGATGCATCCGCATCATCGTTTACGAAATCATAGCCCGAGATTACGTTTGGAATCCATGCGCTGTTTACGCCCGTATCGAGAAGGCAGATGCCAATGTTTGCGCCGGTGTAATTCAATTCGGTTTGCGCCCTGTCGGCACCAATCAGCGGAATTGAATCAGTGAGTGACGCGGACATGGGCGTGTCTGGATAAATTGCCTCGACATTGGAGTTGAGGAGAGACACAAGTGTATTGTAGTCAGCATCAAGAGAGGTGAAGTTTGAGTTGGGAATGTCTAAAAGCGTCGTGCCGTTGAAATCTTTCTTGTTCAGCTTCTGTGTGTATTTTACGATTACCCTTTCTGTCTGGTTTGCCTTGAGCTTTTCGTAGAGGGATTTTGAAACCTTGACGCTGTGCTTTTTTGATTTGGATGAAAGCTTGATGAAATTGGCGTCGCCAACTACGGGGCCGTCCTCATTAATCAGTGATGACTGGTTCAGGAGCCCGGTTGCATTTGTGAAATTCAGGAATTCGGTTGCATTTTCCAGGCCTTCATTGCCAGTTGCATTTGTGAGGTTCAAGGTTGCGTTCAAGTGCGCATCAATGCCTCCTAGGTTTTCATTGCCACTTGCATTTGTGGGATTACCTGTGGCATTCAGGTATTGGTCAACGTTTTGGAAACTTTCGCTGTTGGTTGCATTCGTGAAGTTTCCTGTGGCATTTGTGAGGTTTCCTGTAGAATTCACGTACTCGTCAACATTGACGAATTCAGGATTGCCCGTTACGCTTTCACCTGGAACAAGCCAGATGATTTCAGTCTCGTTCACCTGGCCATTTCCGGTTTCTGTGCTCTCATTATTCATGCCGCTCGTGTTGGATTCGTTTGTTTCGGATGCGGTGCCCGCACTAGCGCCTATGCTGTCGATTGCACTGGTATCGTAATTGTCAACATCAACGAAAATCGTGCTGGGCGGAATTATGTCCGTATCCGAAGCGGTTTGGTCTTCCATTGCCGTGATTGTGATCATGCTGGGTTCGGATAGGTTTGTGCCGGTATCATTTACGATGCCGCCATTCAAATTGAGCTCGGCTAAATTGGTGCCTGCCCCGATATCCAGCAGTATGATTGCGAATAGGAATATAGGTAACAATAAGAAAGCTGCGAAAATACCCCTGGCGGGGGTCCCCCTATGCATATCTTACAATTGCTAAGAAAGTTAATAAATATCCAATACGATTGTATTCCGATGCATTCTAAGGGGTTATACATCCTAGCGTTATTGCTACTTGTAGGTTTGGCGCAGAGCGTTGACACAGCGGGCGGAAATGTGACGAACCTTGCGCTCCGCTCTGATTTTACAAACTCAACAAGATGGGACGGGATTTATGGGGATGTGGTGCTGGGCGCGGCAACAGCCTATTCGCACACGGTTACGGGAAATAATGTTACGCTCATCAATGTGGTTGCGGGGAACCCGCCCTGTGCGTACACGTCCATATCGATTCATATCATTGCATTCAATGCGAGCGCAGTGACGCTGCCGCTCTCTGCGGGAAACCTCACTTTGCTTGATTCATTCATTGGGAACGGCTCGCAGAATGCGAGCGCCACCTTTGCAAATACTTCTACATTTGTTTTGAATAGCGGGACCTATGCTGGCGTCCCAACCACGTATACATTCGCAAACAATTCCACATCGGTTGATTTCAGGATGGGATATCTGAACGATGCGGCGAACAATCTGGTGTTTGTAACTGAAGTGGTGAGTGACAAGCCGAACTGGAACGGCTCAACGAGCGATTACCAGATAATGCTGCCGAACAATGGGAGCGCGATTGGCTATAATATTACGAGTGATGTTGTTTACACGTGCCCTGGGCCAGGACCGGGCCCGGGACCCAGCGGAGGGAATGTGCACAGGCTCTACGTTAATCCGATTGATACGATCCAGGTGAAGACGGGAGTGACGTTTGGATTGCCAGTCACCGTTAAGAATACGGGGGATTACACTGAGCATAACATTGTTGTATCGATATCAACATGCCCTTCGGGATTTTCCTGCGGCTCGACAAGCATAAGCCAGCTTACAAAGGGGCAAACAGATAGTGTCACGTTCCCCATCACTGCAGGAAATGCGGGCGAATATGTGGTGCGCGTGTGCGCAACAAGCACGAGCACATCTAACTGCAGGGATTTCATTGTGAAGGTGCTGCCCGAATGCACAACCGATGCGGACTGCCCGACTACTGATTACTGTGACAGCGGCACGTGCAAGCCAAAGAAGCCCGCAAACGTGACGTGCACAAACGGTGCGCAGTGCAAGAGCGGCGAGTGCGTAGGTGGAATCTGCGTGCTCTGCACGAGCAATGGGGACTGCGCGGCGAGCGAGTCATGTTCAAGCGGGAGCTGCGTCCAGGTGCCCTGCGCTTGCGGGACTGTGGGCAATCATGTATGCCTGCCCTATGCGTGCTGTGCGGATTCGCAGTGCGGCAGGGATGAGTTCTGCATTGCGAAAAAATGCGCAGAGAAGGAGATTGCGCTTTTGATTGTTGAGGGCGTGCCCATAGAGGGAAAGGATGTGCTCGTAAGGGTGGAAAACAACAAGGGCGAGCCGATACCGTTTGCGACCATTACAACGGATGATGGGCAAACGCTCACTGCGGATGGGAACGGGTATGCGACGGTGCGGGTGCCCTATGACGGGCTTCTGCACGCAAGCGCGGACGGATATCCACAGACCGGGCTTTTGCTTGATGTTATTAATATGGGATTTTTCGTGACTGAAAAGAGCATCTATGTTGGCGTGCCGACCAAGGTGCGGCTTATTGACAGCAAGGGAAAGCCCATTGCCGATGCAGTCATTACAATTGATGGGAAGACATACAAGACGGATGCGAACGGCGAAGTGTGGATTACATTTGACAAGGAAGGGAAGAAGACGCTTGTAGGCGAGAAGCACAACTACATTATTTCAAATGGTGAGATAACCGTGCTTGCGGGGGAAAGGCCCGCCTGCGGCTTCCCTGTTTTGCTCAGCGTGTTCTGGTTCCTGCCCCCGGATGTTTGGTCATTGTGGGTGTTCGCGGGATTGTTTGCGCTGGTAAACATTGCAATCTACACGAGAAGGAAAAGGGAAGGCAGGAAATTGAGGGCGCTGATTTATTTCCTGTTGCCGCTCATGTTGGCGATTCCGGATACGTGCATCTTTACAATCTGCTCAATGATAAATGTGGTGATACTGCAGTTCCTGATTGAGCTCCTCATAATCATCAGGAACAAGCTGCTTCATCATTACAAGAAGAGAAGATTGCTCGACCTGATGAGCTGGGAGAATGAAAAGGGCTAAAGGCTAATTGAAGGAAAAAGGAAAGAAATGAGAAAGGGTTAGCAGTAAGAAAAGAAAATGAATTATTTTTTCTTGAAGTGGTGTGCAGTCATTTCGTTGTGCTGCTTGTGGCTCTTCATCTTGTCGAAGAGCAGATAGCCCACAACGAGCACAAGGATTACCACCACTGCAAGCAGGAGCAGATTGGTGTCAAATGCGAATCCTGCCACAGGAGGAATGAATTCCTTATCAACCCTCTTGTCTAGGAATGCCTCGCGTGCACCGTAGTTTGCGCCGCCCACAATTGTTGTTTCTGCCTTTACCACTCCAGGGAACTTTACCATCTCGCCTTTTCCTGGCAAGAGGCTGTAGACCGTTTCGCTCTTTATGTTTGTGCTTGAGCCGGATACGGTTGTGGTGGCATCTGGCTTGAAGAAGAGCGGCGTGTCTCCTGTGTTCGTGAAAGTAACGTAAAGGTCTTTCGTTTCCTTATCATAGGTGAACTCTGAAATGTTAAGCTTTGAGTTATCGGTGAACTGCACCCTGCCTGCAGGCAGCGCCATCATGAAGCCGGTTTCGGCAGCGCGCTTTGACGAGCCGTAGAGCACGGTGATGTTCGTGAATACCTCACCGCTTTCGATAGTTACCGGGTATGCACGGCCCACCTTCTCGCCCCTTCCGAGCGGGAAGAAATCATCATCGCCCACTGTGGTGAGCTGGCTGTTGTCAACAAACACTTTGATTTGGGATTTTGCATATTCGAGCCCGTTGCCCGTGTTGCTGTAGGTGACCTCGAGCTGCTTGTTGAGCGTGTTGTATTCCACCTTCTCAATAACGAGGCCCAGTATCGGGCCTGGAAGCGGGAATAATTCGACCGGCCCCATATCGGCGCCCGCGGATGTGACGCTCTCGCCAATCTTTACGAATGCATGGAGCACCGTCACGCCCAATTCGCTGTTTATGGATGTCTTAAGGTTGTAAACGGGCTGCACGTATTCGCTGTCTACTATCAGGAGGACCGCTATTTGGCCCTGGGCCGCCTTCTGCTTCACATATGTATATACATAGGGCGGGATTACGGGGCTGACCAGAATTACAGGATCGTCGCCCTTTGCTATTGTGTCCTCAAACGCGTTGCCATCTGAAACGATAACCTGCTTTTTCGAGGGGTTCTGCTTGAAGTACATGTCGGCAAGCTGCATGTTGTCATCGAACTTGTCGCCGTTGTTTATCTCACTGTATTTTATGCCGTTGTCATCAAGGGCCTTTTTTGATTCCGCGTCAATGTAGCCATAGAGCATCACTGCGTTTGGGCTCTTGCCTTTCAGGAAGCCTGCAACCGAGTTTACGTTGCTTTTATCCACAAAAATCAGGTACATGGAGTTGAGCTTTGCATAGGCGAGCGCGGAAACCGTGTTGTAGCCATAAACCGAATCGACAAGGATGAATTTTGTCGCACCGCTTTTCTCCGCAAGGTCAAGATTTGTCTTGTAGGGGTCTTCTGATTCCAGTAGTTCCACGGTGTTGCCCCTGTTCTTTAGTTCGTTTACCATACCAGTGATTATGGGATGGGATTTGGACTGCACCAGGAATACGTTGCCGTTAATGCCTATCTTGCTATAGACGACCTGGTCATTATAGGATGGCCTTACAAATACGATATCATCATTCCTGACCGCGGCATAATAGATGCCCGAGGCCACGTCCCTACCATCTAGAGAGTTGATTACTGTTATACTGTATCCAAGGGCCAATGTAATTAGGAGCAATAGCAAGACATTCCTGCGCATGCTCTCTAATAGTGTAATAAAACTTAAAAATGGGAGTAGGCGCAGGGGACCCGCATCCATTGCAGGGATAGGGCGCTATCACAAACTATAAAAGAGGGGTTTGAATTATACGTTTATAAATGTTAAGCGAGAGTTGAGTATAGTTGAATGGTGATATGATATGAATAAAACACTAGTAATGCTGGCCCTGGTTATCGGCATAGGGCTGCTGGCGGCAATACAGCCCGCAGGTGGCTGGACTGTAGTGAGCTCTGGCAATTATACCAATACGGCTAATGCCAACGTGACTACGGTGGGAGGAAACGTTACCAACATGAACTTTAACTCCAATATTTCCACTAACAAGTGGGCGGGATTTTGGGGCAACGTTTCTGGAAAGACCGTATTGAGCCCGGGAACGGCCATGTTCTACACATGGACCTGGACCCCAACCAGCGGTGGTGACGTATGTGCTGTCGCTTCGCCAACCGGATTTAACTGGGCGGCTATTGCGATAACAACTGCGACCGCAATTAACAGCGTCTTTGGGCACGGTGCTGCAACCGACAACGCGACTAACACGCTTAATGATGCGACTTGCTCTGTTAATGTTGCAGGAACAAGTGTCACCAGTACAGGAAATTACACGGGCGGGGGCACGGCCTTCCAGACCTGTGCAATCCAAGACGGTGCTGCAACAGCGAAGAGCGACTTCGCGTTCTGCGTCAACATAACGGGTGCAGGAAACCTCTTCAACGGCCAGACTGGTAACTACGAGCTGCTTGTCCCGACAAACAAGACACTCGGCTCAACGGAGACCTATTACTTCTGGCTCGAGCTGAGATAAGCGGTTTTAAAGAACCCTTTTCTTATTTTTATTTTCTTAATCCTGTGCCCTACTCTTGAGTAGCTTAACGATTCCCCTAAGGTCGGCATCGCCCCATAATTTTTCTGCCTTTTCCAAGGGGGTGAGGCCATCCTTACTTTTCGCACCTAAATCCGCACCGGCTTTGAGAAGAAGCGCTGCGGCATCGCAATGGCCGCCCGTTGCCGCATGGTGGAGTGCGGTATTGCCTTCCCCATCAGCCGCATTGACATTTGCCCCATGGTGAAGAAGGGCTGCAACCGCGTCATCTCTTCCGTTGCGCGCCGCGAACATGAGCGGGGTGCGGCCGCAATCATCACGCTCGTTCACCGATATGCCCTTATTGAGAAGCTCAAGTGCATGCCCAGCATTGTTTTGCATCGATGCCATCATGAGGCTTCTGAGAATGTATCTTCGGTCTTCACTGAGAAGCAGCAGCTGCGTATGGCCGGTTTCCCTTCTCCCTGTTGTTTTTTTCATCATATCACCATATGTTTATTTTTGCTGCGATTCGAACGACTTGAGGATGCCCATTGTTTCGCTGCAGGCTTCCAGCGCTTCCTCATTATAGAGATGGTTGTGCAGGTCCTTCATCATCATGTGCTGCTCAATGTCCAATATATGCTCATTTACATACTGCAGGGGCGTTTGCCCTTGCACATTCTGGGCTTTAATGTTGGCGCCGGCAACAATAAGGATTCTTACGGATATGGCCTGGCCGAAATGCGCCGCGTAGTGAAGCGCCGTGTTTCCCTTTAGGTCGCGCACATCAAGCTCGGCGCCGTATGCAATCAGGAGCGTCAAGACCTCATCGCTGCCAAGCATGGAGGCGCGCATCAGTGGTGTTATGCCACGGGACGTGGAGAAGTTAATCTGCGCTCCCTGGTTGTACCGCCTTCGCACATCAATGGGGTTGTTGGCGCGCACCGCATCGTAAAGAAGCCCGTTTATCTTCGCCTGCTGCAGCCCGGTCAGCTTGGGGCGGATTATGTCCTCCGGGTGCTTCTTCTCCGCATCAAACTCGCTTTGCACCTTGCCATTGCCCTTATCCTTGCTTTCAGGTGCATCATGCAGTGCGATTATGGTTTTTGAGGACATTAGCATCAATCCAGCTTTGCATTGTGCTTGAGCAGCACATCTACCGTTTCATTCCAATTTACCAGTTCCTGTTTTGAGAAAAGGGTTCCCCAATCGTTAATCATCTTATTCAGTGATTTTTCCATCCATTTGGTATAGGCGGCCGGGCCCTTAACCACAAAATCATCTTTGCGGGTGCCTGCTTGCAATTCTTTTGTAAACGCAATATAATCGGCGAGCACCTTCTTTTTGAGCGCGTAGGAGAGCGGCGTCTCATTGTCCCTGTCCTTGCTGTTTACGTTTGCACCTGCACGTATCAGCTGCCCGATCGCATCGGTATTCCTTTTTTCAACAGCGTGCCTTAGTGCGGTTTTTCCATCCGGGTCCCTTGCGTCTACCCTTGCGCCCTTCTCCAGGAGCAGGCCAATAACATCGGTGAGCCCGTGGTGGCACGCGTACATGAGCGGCGTGCGCCCCTTTGAGTCTGCCTCGTTTACATCAGCGCCCCTCTCCAAAATCAGCTTTACAAAGTCAGGGCGCTTGATGTATATTATCAGGGGGGTTTCGCCTTTGTCGCTTTTTACATTAACGCCCGCGCCGGCCTTAAGCAGAAGGTCCGCGGAACTGTAGCTTTCATTTGATAGGGCAATGGAGAGGGCGGTCTCTGTCCTAGGCAAGGTAGACCCAATAGCAACCAGCTCTTTTTTTA
>CAILAH010000046.1 GCA_903832205.1 uncultured Microcaldota archaeon
CTCTTGAGATATTTCACTGCAAAAATTGTGCGGTTGATTTTGCAGGCGATTACAAGGCTGACCGTTTTGCAGTATATGAAAAGGATTACTGGGTAGATGAAACAAGACCGTACATTGTGAAGGCCAAGCTAAAGACATATGGTAAAATTCGTTCGGCGATTGCACGGTACGTAAAAGAAGGGCGGCTCATTGATATCGGGGGCGGTAATGGATTATTTGCCAAATATATGTCTGACAAATTTAGTACAACTCTTATGGAGCCTTACGTAACAAGAGATGTGGACGGTGTAAAGATAGTAAAAAAGAGCATTGAGAACGGCCCAATAAGCCAAAAGTTTGACGTAATAACAATGCTCGATGTTATCGAGCACATAAACCCTAACGAGGCATTGAAAAATGCAGAAAGAATGCTCGATGAAAATGGGATAATTGTGATTACTACTCCGGATGGAAATTCGATGTGGAGAAAAATTCTCGGAAGGGCCTGGACGCACTATAAATATGAGCACGTTTTTTACCTTAACAAGAAGTCAATCGAGTGGCTGGCGAAAAAGAATAAGCTAAAGGTAGAATATATCAGTAGCTCAATTATGTATAACTTCAGTTTGGGGTATCTAAGGGATTATTCAAAAAACTACAAGGTCTTTGGGATGAACCTGAAAAGTGTTATGGCACACCTGCCAAAATTCTTAGAGTACGTTTGTGTCCCAAACCCGCTGACCTCGGAGCTTTTAATCGTGCTTAGGCGGGTTTCGGATTAGAGCCAGAGAAGCCATCTGCTTTAGGAATTCGGTTCGTGTTTTGAGATCGAGCTTGCTGCTGCCTTTTTCGCGCATGTGGAAGACGATTGGGATTTCGCGGATTTTTGAGAAATGGCCCTTAGCAAGAATTTCTAGGAGGATTTTGTAGCCGATTGGGTCTATTTTGAGAACGAGCGAGACGAATTTCCTGCGCTCGAGCATGAAGAAGCCGCTCAGCGGGTCGTGAACGTTGACGTTGAGGAAATAGCGGCAGATGAATGTGCCGAATTTTGAGTCGAGGCGCTGCTGGTTGCTCAGGTTTTTCACGAAGCGGGAACCTATCACGAGTGAATTTGGAATGCGAGAGGCAAGGCCGTACATTACGGGAAGGTATTTGGGGTCGTGCTGCATATCCCCGTCCATTACGCATATGTGTTTTCCTTTTGAGAGCTTAAGGCCAGCAATTACTGCGGAGGAGAGACCGAGTTTTTTGTGGCGCTCAAGCAGCCGTATTCTCTTGTCTTTTTGTTGGATTGTGTGGATTAGCTTCTCGGTGCCATCCTTTGAGCCGTCATCAACAAATACAATTTCATATTCAATGGACGGTTTGAGAGAAGAGGAAATGGACTTGATTAGAGGCTTGATGTTTGCGCCCTCATTGTAAATTGGAACGATGATTGAAAGATCCATTGAAATATATGGAGTATGCAATTCTTATAAAACATTCTTCACAATATAGAAGCATGGCAAAGGCAGCTCTATTCTTGTTTATACTCACGCTTGCAGTGGCAGGTATGGCATTCGCATGGTCGGACTATACCAATGTGGTGGTTGCAAAGCTCGTGCTGCTGGATTCATATCCAAAATGCGCGGCGCAGATTGAGGAGGGTGCGCTCCTGCCTTCGCAGAACGAAGTGGTTGATACGGTCCTGGGCGAGGCGGCAAACTTGCACTGTGACACATTGACCTGCCCTGCATATGACCCGGCATACTGCCAGACTGACGTGAAGACCTGCGCAAGCGAGTCCATGGCAGGCAAGATTAAGAGCAGCGCAAAGGTCGATTGCAACTGCGAACAGGCAAAGCTGCTTGCCGAGTCGATTACATATTACATAGCGAAGTATGATCCAATGAATTTGATGGTAAGGGAGAAATGCCATTTTGAGTTTGATGACACAGTAGAAAAGGCCATGAGGGATGGGGCAACAACGTGGCAGGTGGACTTCAACTGCAGCGGGCCCGTAAGGACATTCTCATTCAGCTCGCAGAAGTACAGCGAGATGCTATATAATGCGAAGACATTTGCGTTTGCCGAGGCGCACACCGGGACACAGCCCTGGTTCTGCTATGACCTGGGCCAGCCCGGACAGGGTGGCGTGCTCAAGGGCACTGGCGAATTGTGCGCAAAGAGCGATGACTGCGAAAGCGGCCACTGCAACAACAATGTGTGCTGCAACGCGGAAATCTGCTGCGCGTCCCCTGGAGTGAAGGGATTCCCCTGCAACCAGGGCGAGAAATGCGGCGGCGATTATACCTGCATGGCGATTAACGCGCAGAACGGCGACAAGTGCAGCTATGATGAGGAATGCGTGACGGGGAACTGCAAGCCGGGCAGCGCCACATCAGCAAACAAGTACTGCTGCAATGCCGGGAATAATTACTGCTGCATAAGCAACAGCGACTGCACCAGCGACCAGGAGTGCAAGAATAACATCTGCAGCTCAAAGATATTTGCGGGAAACAATACCAACCACAGCGGCAATGGCGGAACAACAATACCACCTGAAAAAGGATGCCTGCCGTTTGCCATACTGCTTGCGGCATTGGGCGGACTTTCGATGCTTGGTGACAGGATAGCAAACAAAAGCTGAGCGCAGATGAAAAATTTCAACCTTATTTTTTCTTCTTCTGATATTGCGGGAAGGAATATTGCGGAGAAGATTGCAGAGGCCAATGGGAAATTTAAGCCAAAGGAGATTGATGCGAATATCCTCTATGAGAACTTTGAGGTGGGGAGCGGGCCGTACATTGTGCTGAGCAGGCACAGCAGTGAGAAACGCGTGAAGGCGCTCACCTGCCATTTCCCTGGAAACTGGACGGGAGAGGCGAAGTACGGGGGAAAGCCAAGGGAAGTGTGCGTTGCAATGCCGAATGTGATGAAAGGGATGGCAAATGCGATCAAGAAAAGGATTGGCGAGCTGCAGGATTACATATTTACGCTGGAAGTGACGCACCACGGGCCCACGGGGAATTTCCCGATGATGTTCGTTGAGATAGGGAGCTGTGAGGAGGACTGGAAGAACGATAAGGCTGCTGAAATAATTGCGGAGGCAGTTTCAGGATTTGAGGAAAGCGAGGAAGGCGAGGTGGTAATGGGCGTGGGCGGGCCGCATTATGCGCCTGACTTCACAAGGCTGCTTGAGAAATACAGGATTGCGCACATCATTCCGCAGCATGCGGTGGACGGGCTTGAGCTGGAGACGTTCAAGATGGGAGTGGAGAGAAGCACGGAGAAGGTGGATAAGGTATTGATTGCATGGAAAGGCCTGTCCGCACCGCAGAGGGAAAAGATAATGGGATTCTGCAATGAGAGCGGGATTGATTTTGTGAAATATAGGTGAGCGAAACCTATGCAGTTAAGGAATTGGCGATTTAGCCCTATAACTCTTCAGCCGTGTGGAATTTCTCATTCCTAAGAATCCATCTCTGTTTCTCAAGGAAATTATTTTGTTTTGTTATTACAACCATCCCTTACCACCATGAAACTGCATTTGTTATTTATACGAAGAAATCAATTATTCTTTTCTGGCTGAGGACTTCGTCTTTCTTCAGATAGCCCCTAATGTCGTTTGAGAGAAGGAGTTTCGCATAGGAAAGCATATCTTCAAGGGTGGAGAATTTTGTTGCCCCTGATTTGAATGCGTTGCGCACGTTCTCGCGCACCTGCCACACGCCGACTGGCACCATGTAGCCAGGCTCGATTTCACGGATTGCAATGACACGCGCCTGGCGCCTGCGGTCGAACAGGTGCTCGGCAACCGCGTAGCGTGATGCGTAATAGCCGCCCGCCTGCTGCTCCGCATACTTGGTCCTGCCTTCGTGCGGCTCGTGCTCGAGCGTAACATAATTACCCGTTTCTGATAAGTTCCATGTGGAGCCCTGCGCCCACGCCTCATAATTCTCGAACTCCCATCTTCCCGGGATTAGCATGATTACATAGCGGTTGCTCAAATAGTGCGAAGAGTAGAGCTCGTAGTCTGAGACTGCGGGAGCCTCGCGGATCGATTCCATGTAAATCTTGGCAATCATGTCGTCCATTGCGGTGATGCTCCACCTTGTTGGAACCAGGCGCTTGCGCACGTTCTCACCAAAGACGCCTGCACTAAGCACGCGGGTTAAATAGTAATTGTCATAGCCGCGGTAGAGAAGCTCTTTCACTGCAGTTGTGGTCTTTACGCTGTCGTTGGTGAGGGAATCAATGCGCTTGGGTATCTTTGCATTGCCAGTGATTGCGTAGCTTTCAAGCTGGCCAATTGGCCCCATTGGCTGGGTCATGGGCGAGAATTCAACCTCCGGCTTGGGCGCATATTTGAACTTCAACTCGACATCAACGGGCTCCTGCGAGAGGACGATCTGCTGCATGTCGGTGATGTACTTGTCCTTTGCGAGCACCTCGCGCTTCACTGCGCTGCGGAATAGCTTTGAGCGGTCCTCAATTATCTGGTCAAGAGATTTGCCGTACATCTTGCGCGGGTCATCCTCAACAGGGGTGTCGCTTGCCATTGCGCCCACGGTTACGGTTGGGTAGCCTGTGTGGCCTACGAATATGTTGGGAGGGGAAGGGCCGGAAATCTCGGTCTTTACTTCTGCGAAAATCTTGTTCTGCACATTGAGCTTCTGAAGAATAGGGCAGTATTCGAGCCCGCACAGCAGGCGAGAGCCCTTGCAAGGGACACACAAATGCGCAGGCGGCATCATCGATTAGTCTTACGTTCTGTAGATTTTAATAGTTATTGCCTCTAACTTGAATTGATGGACTTTGGGCAATTATTCAATGATTATTTCGTTAAGCCTATCGTGATGCACGAGGGCTATAATCCTGTTAATACGGTTACCTATGCAATCATCGCGGTCGTTGCAGCGTTCCTGATTTACAAGCTGTTCAGGAAGCTCGGCGTGGAATTCAACAGGGAATTCCTAGTTAGGGTTATCCCATACATATTGCTGGGCTCAACTGTGAGAGTGGTTACGGATAGCATAACAACTGGGGGAATGCAGGCGTACACTGGCCTTTTCAAGCCGGTTTATGATGTGATACTTGCGAGTCACATCTATGATTACAGTTTCGTTTCAACGAGCCCGGGGATATTCTTCGTGATTGGGATATTTGCGATTATCACCATGTACTATTCGTACAAGAGCAAGAATTATGATTTTGGCGCAAAGCTTGCGGCTGCACTTTTCATTCTGCATTTGATTGTGCTGCTTCCGCTGTTCACTAATATTGTGTTTGGTGCGCTCATACTTATCCTGGCGGCTGCAATAGGTGCAGGGTATTATGGATTAAAGAGAACGAGCACGATACCGCTGCACTGGCTTGTGGTTTTTTCTCAGGCATTGGATGGGTGCGCAACGTTCGTTACGTTGGATTTGTTCAATAAGAGCACTGGCGGCACTTATGTGGAGCAGCACGTGCTTGCTAATTCGCTTGCAGCGTTCGGCGGCGGGACTATGCTGCCGTTCCTGATATTGAAGGTGCTGTTGGCAGCTGGAATTGTGTGGGTGCTTGAGAGGGAAAAGGACTCGAACGAGAAGAATTACATTGCGCTTTTGATTATCATATTTGGGTTGGCACCTGGCGTTAGGGACCTGCTTAGGCTGGTGTGTGGTGTGTGATGAGATGCTTGCGGGATGCAGGGGCTTGTTGGTGTAATTTATGCTTCATATTATAGGCACGGGATTGTGGAGAGGGGACGATATTTCTTACAGGGGAGTGGAGATATGCAGGAGCGCGGATAAGGTTTATCTTGACTGTTATACGAGAGTGTTTGACAAGAAGGAGCTTGCGCTCTTGGAGAAAATAATTGGGAAAAAGATTGTGCTTGTTGACAGAAATGAGCTTGAGGAGGGTTTGGGTTTTCTGAAAGAGGCAGTGAAGGAGGACATTGTGCTTCTGGTGCCTGGAGACCCGCTGGTCGCGACCACGCATATTACTATTATAGAGGAGGCGAAAAAGAGAAAGGTGAAATTGGAGATTGTGCACGGGAGCTCAATTTACGACGCGCTTATTGGCGAGGCGGGATTGCACATATACAAGTTGGGTGGGAGCTGCACAGTGCCTATGAGGGAGAAGCAGATTAAGCCATACAGCGTTTATGAAAAGTTGGCTGAGAATGTGAAACGAGGAGTGCACACATTGGTATTTCTGGATACAACACCAGAAAGGGAGATGGAAGTGGGAGAGGCGCTCGAGATTTTGCAGGAGATAGAGAGGGAGAAAAAAGGCGGAATTGCGGACGACAAGACGAAAATAGTTGTCGGGTGCAGGATGGGGAGTGAGGAGCAGAAGCTTGCATACGGAGAGATTGGGAAACTGAAAAAGATGAAATTCAGGGGCCCCTGCACGCTCATATTCCCTGGCAAATTGCATTTTTCAGAAGAGGACTATCTGAAGGGATTGGAAATTTAATCGGAAACTATATATGGCCTGAAGGCCCTAATTTACGTATGGCAACCATAACCACCCAGAGGCTAGTGTTAAGGCCGTGGAAATTCGGCGATGACAAGGCACTGGCAAGAGGGTTTGGAAGCAAAAAGGTTAGGGCATGGATAAGCGAAGCGCCGCAGGGAAAGTACGGGTTGAATGAGGCTAGGGAATTCATCAAAATGGCTACTGAGAACAATGGTGCGCTTTACCTTGCATTTACTGACAAGAAGAGCAGAGAACTGGTTGGGGGCGGCGGATTCAACAAGATTAACTTCAACCAGATGAGCGGCGAAATCGGCTACTGGATAGCGGAGAGCCAGTGGGGCAAGGGGCTTGCAACAGAGTCAACGCTTGCGGTCATGAAGTACGGGTTCGAAAAGCTTAAGCTGCATAGGATTTCCATCGTTGCGCTAGAGAACAATGAGGCGTCATTGGCAGTCATTAGAAAGTGCGGTTTCGTGCCAGAGGGGCTGCACAGAGAGGATTCGCAATTAGAAGGCAAATGGGCTGGAACGGCGCTTTTCTCCATGCTCGCAGGCGAATGGAAGGCCAAGAACAAATAAAAGACTTCTCTTCGATACTTTTTTCATATGGCACTGCAGCAGAACTACACCAAGATCATCGACAAGATAGAGAAGGGAATGATTCTTGAGAAAGATGAGAAGGTCCAGGAATTGGAAGAGCACGTACTGGCTCTTGACACGACTCCTGACGTACAGAAGCAGGTACAAGAGCTTTTCAAGCAGTATACTTCTAAAAGAATGTCAAATGCAGAAA
>CAILAH010000047.1 GCA_903832205.1 uncultured Microcaldota archaeon
CGCCGCCATTCGAGCCTGTGGAGCGCAACGGACGGCTTTACGGGCGCGGCAGCGCCGACAACAAAGGCCCGCTGCTGGCCCTCGTGGCGGGAGTTGCCCGGCTACTGGAAAAGAATCCCGGTTTGCCTTTGCGCATAACGTTATTGATTGAAGGCGAGGAAGAGGTCGGCAGCCCGAGTTTTCCCGTTTTTCTGCAAACGCACAAAGGGCGGCTCATGGGCGGTTTCGCGCTACTGTCCGACACGCTCAGCCCGAGCGCGGAGCAGATTGTCATCACCATCGGCTTGCGCGGCCTGGCCTGTCTGGAGGTTGAGTTGACCGGCCATTTCATATGTACCAAAAACCTTATCACCATTCTGGAGGTTAAATACAGCCCAACCTCGCTCATCCTTGAAGACACCTTTTTCAATTTTCATTCCCCCAAGAGCACGAACTGTCGCATTGTGAAATAATCCTCCGCCTGCCTCATTAACAGTTAAGCCAGTACCTTCGTAAGCAAAGTAAATAATGCCTTCTCCTAAGGGAAGGACCTTTGATGTAACATAATAGGTAGTAATACCTGATTCAGTCACTTCTTTATTCTGGGCCTGAACATTTATCCCAAAAGGAAGCAATAAGACTAAACTCAATACCAATATCAAAATAGATTTTCTCATGGTCACCTTCCTTCTTTTGTTGTTAGGGTTAGACATCTTTTACATCGAAAACAAAATCGCAGTGGCATCTTCTGTAAAATCTATTTCATAAATCTCCAGAAATACAAGTTTGTCTACTTCGGCTCTTCAAGAAAAAGCTGCACCTCTCGGAAAAGTTGTAAACGGTTTTTTTCTATTGCTACCGAGTGCGTTCCCTCCCCAATCATGACCATTCTCTTGACTGGAGCATTCTTAAGGTTGCCAAAGAGTGTCTGAGCCATATATGGCGGTGCATCAGCGTCCCATTCTGCTAAAATGAGGAGTGTTGGTACGGCAATATTCGCTGGATCATAGTACGGTTTGTCAGACATCCAATATTTCTGGAGATCCTGAATAACGCCATTGGGGGCACGCACCACTTGAGGATTCTGTCCTGCACCTACTGGATCAGGCGTTACTGCCTCTTTCCACCAAGCATCGAACCAGGCATCAGGCAATAGTTCTTGCTGTTTTTCAGCCGGGACCCCGCGAGCTATCCGTTTTTTCGCATCCTCCTTTTTAACTGTCCTGTATGCACCGAGAGCACCTCCCCCGCCAATCGGCGGTGCGGATTTAATGAGCCAGACGGGAGCATAGAGAACCAGACGTTCTACTTTGGAATTATTTTGAGCCGTATAGCCACCCATAATCGTTGTTCCCCAAGACCAGCCAAGCAGATTAATCCGCGGCACCCCGCGCCGGGCAAGAATATTATCTACAACAGCTCCAACATCCTTGACCGCTACATCTGTATTAACAATGGGTGGATTCTCAGCTGCCGGTTTGCTCATCTCTGGCGGACGCGTTGACAGCCCATAACCCCGTAAGTCCATGATATAGACATCCCAGCCACGCTGGGCGACATAATCCATCCAGGATAGGTTATTGAGAGGCAAGTCAAATCCAGATTCGGCGCTGTAGGTTGCACCGTGGACAAATAAGACAATCTTTTCTGGTCCGAATGTTGTCATACCTTCCGGGTGCTTGTTTCTAACATAAAGCTCGATTCCGGGATCTCGTGCCGGTACGTAAAATGATTCAGTCATGAGCTTCGGCGTCGTAGCGCAACCAGCAAGAAACATGAAGACAGAGAGAAATAATACCAGGGAAAATCCTACAAGAAGCGAACTTGTCTTTTTCAAAGTCATGTTCATTTACTCCTTTCTTAGGTATAGACTTGATTCGAACCAATTAGCTGAGAAGTTTGACTCTATTTCAAATCACTTGCTTGCAAATTCAATATGATTGATAAGAACTCGCTTTAGGTATTGTGGGTCATACAGGGATTGTCCTCCAAAGGGACATTGCTATCCCATTGGAGGCCTCATAGCGGCACCTTTCGGAAGCTCGTTCTCATACTACACTCCAAAATAATCATAGCTATAAGGAATCCTCATCTTTTCTCCTTCAAGAAACTCATATAAGC
>CAILAH010000048.1 GCA_903832205.1 uncultured Microcaldota archaeon
CTGAACACTCTTTCCCTACACGACGCTCTTCCGATCTGAAAGGCTCAATTCAAACCCGCCCACATAGTCTGCGACGGTATTGTAGAGCACGGAGATGAGTGCACCCGTGACTGCGCCGCTAACCACGCCGGCAAGAGGGAACCCGATAACGAAGGCAAGGCATATGCCCGCGCCGTTGAGCAATCCCGCACCCAGCTGCCCGCCCACAAGCGAGAGGATTATTGAAATCCCGCCATACACTATTCCTATAAGCAGGAATAGCAGGCCCTCGAGCAATGCAAGGGTTTTCACGGCGGACATTGTGCCAATACGCCTCAATACGTACTTCATAACCCCTATTCTGTCAAAATGTTTAAAAATTGTTGACGGGCTATTATCTACCAGGTAATGCTATGAAGATGTATTTTGTGATACCATTGTTCCTTCTGTTCGTGGTCGCAATGGGATGCCTGGGCCAGCCCCAGACACAGGCCCAGCAGCCCGGAACCTTCGATGTTCCTGCTGAAAATTTGACTACAGAAGTTGTGAAAGAGAAGCCCAGGGTTGTATTGGATGATTACCCGACCCAGATTAATGCCGGTGAAAATGCCAACTTCAAGTGGTCAGTAAGCGGCGCGAAGGGAACCGTAACGCACTCGGCAATCCATGTGGGCAAGGAGAGCAACGTTGTCAGCGACAGCGTATCGCCTGATAAGACCTCCTACACGCTTTCAACTGTAAACTATGCTTCAGGCACATATGCAGTCCCCGGCCAGTTCACGGACTCGATTAAGATTGACGAGCCGGGCACCTACTATGCAAGGGCGCACACTGTTGTTGACGGCAAGAACGTGTGGAGCGAGGAAATCTCATTCACGGTGATGGGCGCGCAGGGGCAGGCAGTGAAAGAATACACAATCAAGGTGAGCGACTCCGGCTTTGAGCCATCCGAGGTGAAGGCAAACAAGGGCGACCTTGTCAAGCTGCACTTTGAGGTGACTGAAGGCACAAACGCGGCAGGCGTCCGCATTTTGAGCCAGGGCTGGAAGGATTCGCCGGCACTCAAGCCCGGTGAGCTCCAGGATGTGGAATTCACAGCGGACTCAAGCTTTGAGTACAACCTTTACTGGCTCGCGGGAAACCTCCTGAGGGGCAAGGGAAAGGTAACGGTGGAATAAATTTCTTCCTTTTTTTCTATTCTTCTTTTAAATTTTACATCTGATATTTTAGCCATGAGCAAATTTTGGATTGTTGCCCTGTTGCTCCTTGCGGGGAGCGTTTTCGCCGATGTTGTATACCAGGAATGCTACTCTAGCGGCGATTGCCCTGATAACGAATACTGCAACGGCAATGGCCAGTGTGTCCAATACGGAAGCGGCGGGAATAACGCGTCCTGCTGCGGGACCGGTGCCATTCTGCTTGCGGCAATCGGCCTTGGCGCATTCGTAAAATACAAGAGGATCATTTGAGTTTTTTCTCTATTTAAGCTTTACAAGAAAAATAGTTTCATGAACAAACTATTGATTATTGCCCTGGCACTGTTGGTTGTGGGCAGTGTTTTTGCTGATGCGCCCCCTCCGCAGTGCTATGATGACAGCGACTGCGGCTATGGCCAACAGTGCGGCTACTACAACCAATGCGTGTCCAATAATAACGGCAATTGCTGCGGCACGGCGGCCATACTCCTCGGCGTGGTGGGGCTGGGCGCATTTGCCAAATACAAAAGGATGATTTGAGCGCTATGATTTCCACAATCTTTTTCGACATGGACGGCGTGGTCTCAAACACCGAGCCCGCGCACGAGAAGGCGGATGCGCACATTTTCAAGGGCTACAACGTCACGCTGGATGAGAGGTGGAAGGGGATAAAGGGGATGCGGGAGCTCGAGGTATACAGGAAGGCAATCGACATGTACAGCATCAAGGGCGCAACCCCAGAGGAAATCCTGGCGAAGAAAATCCAGATATTTGGGAAATTCAAGGAGGACATAAGGCTTTTTTCCGGGCTCC
This sequence comes from uncultured Microcaldota archaeon, assembly GCA_903832205.1. Taxonomy (GTDB): domain Archaea; phylum Micrarchaeota; class Micrarchaeia; order CAILAH01; family CAILAH01; genus CAILAH01. The sequence continues at coordinate 1,989 of CAILAH010000048.1, forward strand.
ATTCGGCCCTGGCGGCCGTAAAGGGCAAATACAGGGTTGCGCTCGTGAGCTCAAGCCCCAGGGCAATTGTGGAAATTGTTGTGCGCAGGTTTGAGCTGGAAAAATACTTTGAGCAGATTGTCACGGGCGACGATGTGAAGAAGGGAAAGCCGGACCCGGAGCCCTACCTAAAGGCAGCCGCGGAGATGCGCGTGAAACCAGGAGAATGCGTCGTTATTGAGGACTCAATCAACGGCATAATGAGCGCAAGGGCCGCGGGGATGAAATGCATCGGGATAACCAACTCGTTTTCGAAGGAGGAACTGCTTAGGGCAGGGGCGGACGAAGTCATCGATGTGATGGTTGAGCTGCCGATTGCGCTTGAATCCATCACCAAGGGATAATAGCAAGTTGCATATTGATTTATCTGCAATTGCTTGCCAGCAAATAAGCAAAATGCGGTTGCCTATTTGCCATAACACTTTTATTATTTGGGAGAGATTGTTAGCCATGGGAAAATTGCTTCTTGCGGTCATAATGATTTTTGCATTTATGGGAATCGCGTTTGCGGATGTCGGGCCCCCGCCGCCAGGGCCGGAGATTTCATTATCGCTTTTCAAGAACGGGGCGCTTTATGCCGACGATGCGACCGTTGAGTTTGTATGCCTCGACTTGATTCCAGCGAGTGACAGCCCGGTTGGCGAGAGGGTTGTAAACCTCACCTGCGTAAAAGGCATCTGCACAAATGACCAGTGGTTCTACAAGTTCAACCCCTGCTACAAGCCAGCTAGTGGCAAGTTCAGGTACAAGCTGAATGACTGGACGGAATATAAGGAAACGGGACTGTTTGACTTCTCCCAGCCGGGCAAGTACAATATCATACTTGATGTTGACAAGGGGACCTCAAGCAATACGTGGGTAAACGGCAACTGCTCTGGCATCATTGCGCTTGCGGGCGTTGCGGGATTGCTTGCGTTTGCCAAGCGCTCATTGGGGAAATAGTGCGTGTTGGGGAATCTGCATGAGTTTTCTTAATGCGCTCCTAATCACGCTGGCAATAGAGACCGCCATAGTTTATGCGCTGTTGAGGGGCCAATATCCCCTGTGGCAGATCGTGGTGTGCTCCTGCCTTGCGAGCATGATTACACTGCCATTCGTGTGGTTCGTGTTTTCGCCCATGGGTGTTTTGGTAATCTGGTCTGAATTGTTCGCCGTGGTTGTGGAGGCCGCATTCTACAGGACAGTGTTCAAAAATATGGAATGGGACAGGGCAACTAAGATGTCGCTTGTTGCCAATTTCGCATCGTTCACCGCGGGGATTCTTATCTCCATGACGACGCATAACATAATTTAATCCGAAGAGTGGCTGCTTTCGTTTCCTGCGCTGCTCGCCCGCGGGGCTTTTCAATTTCCTATTTCTTTTTCCAGTTGACCTGCAGGAAATGTGTTGCACAGCTCATGCACGGATCGTAGGCCCTGATTAGCACTTCCAGCTCTCTTTCTATCTGCTCTTTGGGGATGTCGGCATCAATGGATTCCTGCACAAGCTGCCCGGCATCCTTCTCCATCATTATCTGGTTCTGCGCTGTCGGGATTACCAGGTCTGCAAGCGCTATGCAGCCCGCATTGTCAAATTCCAGATAATAATAGAGCGTGCCGCGGGGCGCCTCAACGATGCCCGTGCCGCCGGCCTCTTTCGGCTCGATTGCGGGCGGCTTCTCATCCTTGAATTCCATTGACTCCAAAAGCTCTAGAGAGTGGTCCATGGCGTGCACTATCTCAATGGCCTGCGCCAGGTTGTTGTGGAAAATATTGTCGCTGGGGAAAAGTGAGATTTGCTTGCCAAGATCGCGCCTTGTGTTCTTGTGCAGTGTTGCCTTCCCGATGTTCATGCGCGCGAGCGCCCCCACCATATATGTCTCATCCTTGTAGAGGAACCCTTCGGACTGCGAATAGGGGATAACCACCTTGTGCAGGTGGTCGCTGAATGCAAAGTCGGGGATGCAGACGCCGCGGGAATCGCAAAGCTCGCCCTCCCAGAAATTATAGAACGGGCTCGATGTTGCGACGTATTTTGTCTTGCGCTCGAGGGATTTGTCCCATTGGCTGAAGAGCTCGGCGAATTCAATTGCGCTGTCGCGCTCGTCTTTTATCATTGATATGAGCTTTTTCACGTCCTCTTTTTTCGGGGCCTTCATGAACCCGCCGATTGTCGGGTTGGTTGGATGGACCGCACGGCCTGCAATGATATTTCCGATGCTGTTGCCGACCTCTTTCACGTGGAGCGCCTTGTGCAGGAGCTCCTTCTCCTTATCGGACTTGAAATCCAAAACTGAATCCTTGCCTACCAAATCGGGCAGGCAGAAGAAGAACAGGTGCATCGCGTGGTCGCGTATTTGCATCCCGTTCATTGTGAGGTGCTTCATTGCCTTGGTCTGCTCGCTGCGCGGCACGCCGAATATGTTCTCTATGCACTCGATGCTGCCCATGAGGTGCGCGGTGCTGCAGGTGCCGCAGATGCGCGATACCAGCTGGTGCGCGCTGTTGAACTTCTTTCCGCGGGCGGCCTCCTTGAAGAAGCGCATATTCTCGCTTATCTTGAGACGCACGTTTTCAACTTCGCCGTTGCGCACGTGGATGTCCAGGCCAGCGTGGCCTTCTATTTTACTTATCGAATCCAATGTTATGTCGAAGTTTTCTTTATGCATTATAGACATCTCCGGAAGGGGGGTTAGGGCAGACCACACGGGGACA
>CAILAH010000049.1 GCA_903832205.1 uncultured Microcaldota archaeon
CCGCCCGTAAGGTGCCCCTCATGCGACCATGAAAAAGAGTATTTCATGCTCAAGTGCGAGACATACTAGTGAACTATAAAAAAGTACTTCATGCTCAAGTGCGAAACCTATTGGTGAAGCGTGAAATAAATCCTCTTATTTTCTTTTCCCTTGTTATCCAGCCTTAGTATCTCAATAGTCCCAATCTCTTTTGTGCTCTTCACGTGGGTCCCGCCGTCCGCCTGTATGTCCACGTTCGGGATTTCAACGATGCGCAGCACGGAGATGGAAGGTGGAAGCGCGCCCGCAAGCTTCACAATCCCCTCAATCTTGAACGCCTCCTCCCTTGGAAGCGAATAAATTTTCACAGGGATATCCTGCTGGAAAATCCCATTCGCCTTGGCGACATATGTTTCCATCTTTTCCCTATCGAAGTTCTCCATGCTGAAATCGAACCTGCTTTTGTCAACATCAATCTGGTTTCCGGTAATCTGCGCACCGCCCTCCTTGTAAAAGATGCTTGCAAGGATGTGCGCGGCGGTATGCATCCTCATCAGCACATGTCTCCTTTCCCAGTCGAGCACGCATCTTACCTTGTCTCCCTGCGCGAGCCCTTCCGCATCAAGCTCGTGCACGGCCTCGCCGTTTTCCTTTTTCACGAACGTAACATTGAACTCCTTCCCGTCGCTTATTCGCACTATCTTTCCCTTATCGCTCGGCTGCCCCCCGCCAATCGGATAGAATATTGTCTTGTCTAATGTGACATACTTGCCATCCCTAACCGCAACAACAGCGCTCTCGCATTCTTTCATATATGAATTATCTAGATAAAGAAATTTCTGTTCGCCCATAAAATCACTTCACTGCTTTCTTGCCGCTTGCTCATCATCCAATCTATCTTATCTTTAGCGTTTTTATGCCGAACCACCAGGAGTTGGGGTCCATCTTTGACAGTGCGTGCGCCCATTTCTTTGCCGTATTGGTCTGGAGCTTTGATTTGATGCGCTTTATCCATTCGCGCGCGTGCACGTATCCCTTGAACTCGTACTCACGCGCACTCACAAGGTTCTCAAGCATGTCCGCATCCTTGCATATGGTAACAATCTTCTCGCTGTTAAACCCGTTGACCGCCTCAAGCACTTTCTGTTTTTTCTTCGTGTCGAGCCTCTCAACCATATCGCTTACAGCAATCTTCTCAGCATCATTCTTTGCCTCCCAGTATTTTGCCGTGAGCTTATTGATGTCGCCAATCCTGCATTCGCCGAGCTCATGCATCACGAGCGCGCTCGCGCACTTGTTTGGGTCCTCGCCCTCCTCAATTGCGAGAAGGTATGCGATGACTGATGAGCGGAACACGTGCTCCGCAACTGATTCTGGATTATCAACCTGTACGTGCGCCCAGCCGGAGCGCGGCGTGTACTTCAGCATTCCCGTTTCGTAAATGAACTTCATCTGCTCAAACGCGCTCTTCTTCCCGCTTTTCTCGATTGAGTCAACCACGCTGAGCACGTTTTCATAATTGGCAATCCAGAAGCCGTTCTCCGCAGCATAATCCGCCAGCGTTCCTTTCGGGTTTATCGCTATCGGGTATGCGACGCTCTCAAGCAGCGGTATGTCGTGTATGGTGTCGCCAAGCGCAAATGATTTTGATGTGTCAATTCCGTTTGTGGTTATCAGGTCCTGCACAATGTCAGCCTTGCCGTTTTCTGACTCGTGGAACGTGGTCAGTATCTCACCCGTATATTTGCCGTTTTTCGATTCCGGCTCGGTTGAGACGAATTCGGTAATGCCAATGTGCTCGAGCACCAATTTGGTGGGAACGATTGGGGATGCGGTTATGGCAAAAACCCTGTATCCCTTGCTTTTGAAATGCCTAATCAATGAGATCGAATGCTCGGGAATGGTCTTGCTGAATGCCATGAAGAATTTCTTTGCGTACTTGTGCAGGTCGCTTTCCCTATGGCCCTTCACGGCCTGGCCGTAGATGATTACCCACTCGCGCATGAAATTTATGTGGTCAATGAGCCCGCGGCCATATGCCTCGACAAGATGCTCGTGCTGGTCAAAAATGTCCTCCTCAATCAGCTTGTTGGCGCCCAGATATCTTATCCACGCAATGCCTATATAATCGCACAAAGTGCCGTCCACATCAGTTATAACTGCCTTGCACATAACAATCCCGGCATTGCTGCCTGCTAGTGATTAGGCAATAATTTATTTTAAGCCTATCTTCGGAAAAACCAGCTACTGCCCTGCTGCAAACTTGGCCTGCCTGCATCTATTGCTTTGGCGCAATCTTGCCGAATTTCCTGTATGGCCTGTCTGTTGGGGACTCGAGCCTCTCAAAATACACCTGCGACACGCGCTCGCCCGCATAGAGCTTCAATGTGAACGGCGACATGTTAGCAATCTCGAGAATCTGGTGGTTATCGGAGCCGGGCTGTATCACCGCGCTTGTGATATGCACCGTCATTCCGAGCCGTGCATACCTGCTCCTGCCTCCCAAAATCCCAATCAGGGCGTTGGATATCCTGATATTCTCCGCGGTCTTCGCAAGGCAGAATTCGCCCGGCTTGAGCACGATGCTCTTTGCCCTGATTTTTTTCATGAGCTTGTGCGGGTCCGTGCTCTCAACCACATCGACCTCCCCGCGCACCTTCCTTGGGATATAGAACTCATCGGACAATGCCAGGTCATAGGACGCCTGGCTCATGTTTTTTTCATCAAAAGGAGTAATGGCAATATTGCCCCTTGCCATTTCTTTTAGTATGTCCCTGTTGGAAAGGTACATGGGTGCACCCCTACTGTTTCTCTATCTTGCCGTTCTTTCCCGTGGAAAGCTGCTTTGTGCCCTTGAATTCAGAAATCCATCCGTTGTTGAATATTACCTTGTCGCCGATACTGAACTTGCCGGCGTCATCATTCCAAAGGGATATCTTGATCTCGCCGCTATCGTCCTTCAAGGTTCCCGATGCGACCGTCATCTTCTGGCCGTACTTGTTCATCACGTCACGCGGGCTTTCCATGTCGATAATTTCGCCCTTAAGCTCGCCGGTCATTGCTCCAATCTTCAATTCCGATATTTTCATGTATAGCACCTAGTGTTCAGCATTAGTAAGCAAAGATTAAAAACAGTTTTCTTTTTTCGAAAAATAAAACCGGTAACGAAAAGAGCTTGGAAAAGAAAAAGGAATTGGGTAAAAACCCAAAATTATGGCCTGCTGACCTTTGCGTTGTAAGTGCCCTTTACGAATTTATCGGCACTGCCTTGCGCATCCTTGTATTTCAGCATCACTTCGCCGCTTGCAACTTCACCTATCTGCTTGCCCGTAAATCCAACAAGGTCGCACTCGAATGATTGCGATGAGCCAGGCGCGAGAGATGCCGTACCAGGTAGCACATCACTGGCCTGTATGTTCGAGCCGACCTTGCAGGCTATTGCAACATCAGAGAGCGTAATCGCCTGCTGGTTGGTTATTGTTAGGTTAAGCTTTCCAGCGGTTCCGGCAAGGCCGCTAACATCACATTTGAATCCAATCGGCAGGTTGCACGTGTCCTGTAGCCTCGAGCCTGGATTCAGCACGCCAAGATAGATGAGCGCGCCAAGCACAAGAACTATCACGAGCAGTGCCCAGCCGTAAGTCATTAAGTATTCCATCGCTGCCTGCCCACGCAGGCTGCGAGCTGAAACCAGAGGTTTCATAATTGCTGCTTGTCCTTTTCTCATATAAGCACCTGATATTGAATTGAGCGGAAAACTTAAAAAGGTTGAAATAACCGAAAAGATGTATGCATGTATTCGGAAAGCGGGAAGGAAAGGATTGTGCAGCAATTGCAAGGGCACATGCAAAAAGGAATGGCATAGCAATTGCAAGAAGGAATGAATTTGCATTTGCAAGGAAGAGTACAATTGCAGCAGCCGCAGTTTCCTTATCCCTATTCATTTCGCAGCCGGTGCTTGCCGAAGGCCCCTACACGTGCACATATAAGAAAGACAAGAACGTGATTGAATACGTGCATGGGGGCAAGAGCAACAGCGCATCGATAAAAGATTTTTCAGAAAAGTTCGGGAATCTTCTGGCATTTGACTGCAGCGAGAATTTCACAATAATGATTTTTGAGCGCGGCATCGTGCGCGCGGGCGGCGGCAAGCGCGTAATAACCGCGGGAACAATGTCGGTGCCGCACCCCACAAACCCAACCCTATTCAAAGAGGGCAGCGTAATCGGGATGAATGAGGGCATTCCAGCCAAGGTAAAAATCCAATGGGGCAGGGTTGCTGTTATTCTTTTGCAAAACAAGTCGGTTCTTGTGATTAAGGGGCTGCAGGACGAAGAGGTGATGCGCGTATTGTCACCCGCGTTTAACGAGATTGACATTTCAAATTGTGATATCCGCATAAGCGGCAGTGAGCAGGATACGGCAATTGAGCTCAAGTCTGGCAATTACATAAAGACACTAATTGTGGAAGGAAAAGACACGGAAGAAACGAAAATAAAAGAAAGATAAAAACTAGAGCTTGGCACCCTTCGCAAGTGCGAGCCCGCCGAGCACAACAAGTGCTATTGCACCAACCGGGCAGGGCGACGGTACCTGTGTGCCACCGTCTGTTCCCGTTTGTGTGCCAGTTCCCTGTGTAGTGCCGGTTCCGGTACCTGCTCCTGTTCCAGCCTCCGTTCCTGTACCCGTTCCAGTCTGTGTGCCAGTCCCGGTTCCTGTATCAGTTCCAGATGTACCAGTGCCATCGGTTCCCCCTGCAGGCGGTATGGTCTCACACTTCACACTGTCAATTTGAGTTTTTGTGAGATCCATGCTCTTCTTGAGGTCGATGAACCCATTCTCAATGTTCGCGAAGTCGCATTTTGAGACCTTCGTCTTCAGAACGCCGAGCTGCATGTCGTATCCCTGCACAGTCGCTAAATATCCCTTCTCTGCGCAGCAGGTGCATGCGGAAAGCGCCTGCTTTGCCGCGTCAACGCTCTGCTCCGCACCAGTAACCTTTGGCATCAAAGTCTTCTCGAACAGAGTCTCGGTGTGTATAATCGTCAATGGCAGGTCATAGGTCTGCTCTGCCAGCGATTTCCTGCACACTGCCCTGAACGCTACCCACTTGTCAAGTGTCTCGGTGCCGTCGCCCTTGCCACCAAACAATATGTTTAGCGTGACTTTGCAGTTCTCGTTTCCGCTTACGGAGCACGCTATCTTCTCAGCGGTGTAGGCATCGGTTGAGAAATCATAGTAGGAGTAATAAACATCCATCTGCCCGTTACAGGTGTTCGGATAATTCATCCTGAACGTCATGACGGTGTCCTGGATATCCTGCGGCATGTCGCAGTTCCCGATGTCCAGCTCTTTGTTGTCGTTCACCATCCTGCCTCTCGCGCCGTCAATCCCATTGATTGAGACTGAGAAGGTCGATCCGGCCGCACTTACCGCCATAAGAAGCAGCAAGAATGCGGATGCATATACAAATTTCATCATAACACCCCATTAACATAATTACCCTGGAAGCCCGTAAACGGCCTTCGTACCCAACAGCGATTCTATCTCCAGCAGCCTGTTGTATTTTGATAGGCGCTCGCTCCTGCAGGGCGCACCGGACTTTATCATCCCGCAATCCAGCGCGACCGCCAAATCGGCGATGAACGTGTCACAGGTCTCGCCTGAACGGTGGCTTACAATCACATCGCACCTGTTGTTCCTGCAAAGCATGGCCGCATCCATCGCCTCGCTCAGCGTCCCAATCTGGTTCACCTTGAGCAGCAGCGTGTTGATTGAGCCCATGTTGATTGCCTTCTGTATTTTTTCAACATTGGTTACCGTCAGGTCATCACCCACTATCCTGCACTTGCCCGCCTTGTTGAGCTCCGCGAACGACTTAAAGTCCTCCTCATCGAACGGGTCCTCAATGCTGAATATCGGATAATCATTTGTTATGCCTAGGTAAAGCTCGAGCAGCTTTTTCGTGCTTGTGCTCCTGCCGTCAATCTTGTATTTCTTCTTCACGTAGAATGATGATGCCGCGCAGTCAAGCGAGATTTTCATCATATTTGAATAGCCGGACTTGTCTATCGCTTTCATAATTAAATCGAGCGCATCCCTTGCCTTTTTTATGGGCGGTGCAAATCCTCCCTCATCACCGACGCCTGCCGCCGCCTTTCCGTACTTGTCCTCAACCAATTCCTTGAGCGTGTGATAAGTTTCGCTTCCCATCTGCATCGCTTCGCTGAAGCTCTTCGCGCCAACGGGAACAATCATGAATTCCTGTATTGCAAGCCCGCTGCCCGCGTGCTTTCCCCCGTTGATGATGTTCATCATGGGGATTGGCAGGCGCATGGCGCTCGGGTTCAAATAATCAAACAGCTCCTTTCCCGTCGCATGCGCGGCGGTCCTTGAAATCGCAAGCGAGACTGCAACCGTGGCATTGGCGCCGAAGTTCGCCTTGTTCGGCGTCCCGTCCGCCTTTATGATTGCATCGTCAATCTTCTTCTGGTCGGTGATTTCCATGCCCTTGATAGCATCGCTGATTTTCCTTACGTTCTCAATCGCCCTACTAACGCCCTTGCCATGGTATGCCTGGCCTCCGTCGCGCAGCTCAACCGCCTCATACTTGCCCGTTGATGCGCCGCTTGGGGCGTCCGCACTGCCTGTCGCCTCTGCGGTGAGAACGGTGGCCTGCAGCGTTGGGTTTCCCCGCGAATCAAAAATCATCCTTGCTGTAACTTCCTTAACCTGCGGCAACAAAACACCGTAAATCATTTCTTCGCAATTCTTTTAATGCTTAACATTTCTATTATGCCCGTATGGGAATTCTGCTTGATGGCGAAAAGCTGAAGAAAGGCATTAGGAAGAAAACGAAAATTGCCGATTTGCTTGCCTCTCTTGAGATGTCCAGGGAAACGGTAATAGTGAAAGTCAACAACAGGATAGTGACCGAGTTTGATAGTGCAGGGCCGGCAGATAAAATAGACATTATACGCGTTTCAACGGGTGGCTAGCTTAAGGAATTGCAATATGCGAAGGTGCTAGATTATGGTCAAATGTTCATTCTGCTCAAATGATGCGATTCTATTCCAATCCTATTCTCAGAAATTCTTTTGCGGCAAGCATCTTTCTGATTTAACTGAGAAGCGCGTGGGCAGTAACATGCGCAAGCACGGGATGATTAGGAACCGCTCGCGCATCGGTGTTGCAATCTCCGGAGGCAAGGATAGCCTTGCGATGCTCTATATTATGCACGCGCTGTTGAAGAAGGACCGCTCGCGAAAACTTATTGCAATAACCATTGATGAGGGAATCAGGGGATACAGGGATGCGGGCATAAAATGTGCAAAGGCCTTCTGCAAAACGCTTGGCATTGAGCATCACGTTTATTCATTCAAGGATTTCGCAGTGCCCATGGACACGATAATGAAAAAGAAGCACGGCGATCCCTGCTCCTACTGTGGTGTTTTCAGGAGATGGATTCTCAACAAGGCGTCAAGAAAACTGAAACTGGACGCATTGGCAATCGGCCACAACCTTGATGATGTGGCGCAGACATTTCAGATGAACATCATGCGCAACGAGCCGCTGCGCATCGCGCGGTTCACACCGAACGGCGGGCTTGTGGACTGCGATGATTTCGTCCCGCGCATCCGCCCTCTCTTCAGCGTTCCCGAGCGCGAGATAGTCGCCTACGCGCTCCACAACAAGATTGAATTCCATAATGCCGAATGCCCCTATGCGCACATGGCGCTCAGAAATCCAATCCGTGATTTCATCAATTCAATGGAGGAAAAGTACCCGGGCACAAAGTTCAGGATGCTCAATACCTACCTATCGCTTCTCGAAAAACTCCCGCACCAGGAGGGCCTTGAGATTAGCGAGTGCGAGGAATGCGGCGAGCCTTCATCGGTAAAGACCTGTAAGCGGTGCGAGATGCTTGCAAAACTAAAGCGAGATACAAGAGGAGTAGGGCCTCGCAAACTAAAGTGAGTGATATATCTGGAACGCCTTCAGCGCAATATTCCTGACATCTATTGGCACATGGCTTTGGTTAAGGTCTTCTTTTGAGAACCATGCAAGATCCTTCAGCTCATCCAGATTCGCCTCAAGCCCATCTATATCATCTGCAGTGCACACGTAAAACAGGCAGGAGTGGTCGTGGTCGCCCACATTATGTACATTTGAATAAAACGGAGTGGCCAGGTTTCTCTTGATGTTCCCCTTAAACGGGATGTCGCTCTCGTTCAGGATCTTTATCTCAAGGTTAACCTCCTCCTTGAACTCCCTTCTAAGAGCATCATCCGGGGTTTCGTTTTGCTCCATATGGCCGCCCACGGGCAGCCACAGGTTGAGCTTCTTGTGATGGATAAGCAGTACCTTCTCTTTGTATATCAGATACCCTGCAACGGTCATATCGGTTTTCATGAAAACCACTTAATCCACTATGGTTATGACATGCTTTTATATATTTTGGATTTTAATAGAACACAAAAACTCTGATGTTTGATAGGTGATATATGATGTATCCGGTTTCTCCACAAGCGTATGACCGAGCCATTACGGTGTTCAGCCCAGACGGCCGCCTTTTCCAAGTGGAATATGCGAAAGAGGCAGTCAAGAGGGGCAGCACGGCGGTGGGGCTCGTATGCAAAGACGGCGTTGTTCTCGCCGCAAACAGGTTCATGCAGAATGACCTGCTCGTGCTCGATTCAGTAAGGAAAATCCACCTCATTGATGACAACATAATTGCCACCTCATCCGGCCTTGCTGCCGATGCGAGGAGGCTCATCGACATGGCGAGGGTGGAGGCGCAGAAGCATAGGATAACCTACTCGGAGCCAATCAGTGTTTTGGACCTGAGCAAGAAGATCGCTGACACGATTCAGATTTACACGCAGTACGGCGGCATTAGGCCGTTCGGCGTTTCGATGCTGTTCACGGGAGTAGGTGACAGCCAGGCGACCCTCTATGAGGTCGAGCCAAGCGGTGCCTACACAGGATACCTGGCAGCAGGCGTCGGCTCAAACAAGGAAGGCGTTGAGAAATTCTTCGCTGAGAATTACAACCAGAACCTCTCAATTGACGAGGGCACTGCCCTTGCACTCAAGGCATTGATACAGAACAGCAGCAGTGAGGAGGCAAAGCATATCACTGAAAGCTCACTTGATGTTGCGGTTGTATACAGGAAGGATAAGAAGGCCCGTTACTTGGCACCTGCGGACATAAAGAAATATCTCGGCAAGGTGAAGTAACCCTATGGTTTCCTTAGATGACGCAGTAATCCTGCGGCTTGAAAAGAACGGGGAGAGGTTTGAAATTTTCGCCGATCCCGTCAAGGTGGTTGAGTACAGGAAAAGCTCGGCCCTTCCTTTAAACGATGTTCTTGCCGCTTTCCAGATTTTCAAGGACGGGCGCAAGGGAGACGTGCAGTCGGACGAGCTGCTGAAGAAGAATTTTGGCACAACCGCGTTCGAGGCCATTGCAAAAGAGATCCTGGCCAAGGGCGAGCTGCACCTCACGACCGAGCAGAAAAGGAAGCAGCTTGAGGAAAAGCGGTCACGCGTGATTCAGTATATCGCACAGAACTATATCGACCCGCGAAGCAATGCGCCGCATCCGATTAGGAGGATTGAGCTGGCGATAGAGGAGGCGAAGGTGCACATCGACCCCATGAAGAGCGCGGAGTCTCAGGTTGAGGATGTGCTGAAGAAGCTGCGCCCCATAATCCCGCTCAAGTTCGAGATTGTGCACATAGCAATCAAGGTGCCCGCGGCCCATGCGCACCAGGCTTACGGTGTTATAAAGGAATTCAATCCTAAAAAAGAGGAATGGCTGAACGACGGTTCGCTTGTGGCGCTTGTTGAAATCCCGCCTGGAATGCAGCCCGTGCTGTTTGACAAGCTGAACAAGGCAACGCACGGTGATGTGCAGACAAAAGTGCTTGAAAAATAACGTCTTGATATTGGTGAAGGTGAAATTATGAGGAAATTGGTTTTCCCCGGCGATATGCTCTCTGATGGGCAGATTCACACAAGGGGAGTATTTACGGAAAACGGGAAGTGCTATGCTTCCATGCTTGGGCTCTATGATGACGGCGCCAAGGTATTCATCCCGCTGGAGGGCGCCTATGAGCCCCAGGAGGGTGACCTGCTTTTGGGCGTGGTCAGCGACATGAGGCCGAACGGCTATTACATTGACACCGGCCTGCCCAACGAATCGTTCCTGTCCAGCAAGGACTTCAAGGACCCGCTCGAAGTGGGCGACATTGTCCTTGCAAAGGTCAGGGGCGTTGACGAGCCGAAGAGCATCTCCCTGGCAGAGCCAACGGTGCTCAAGGGAGGAAACGTGCTACAGGTCTCTTCGGTGAAAATCCCCCGCATAATCGGCAAGAAGGGCTCAATGCTCATGCAAATCAAGGAGGCAACCGGCTCGAAAATAGTGGTCGGCAAGAACGGGTGGATTTGGATAAGCGAAGGCAATGCCTATCTCGCCACGAAGGCGATACTTAAGATTGAGTCCGAGGCGCACACTAGCGGCCTTACGGACAAGATAGCTGTGTTACTAAGGAAAGGTGGTATGAATGGTGAATGATGAGCATATTGAGGCAATGGAAGTAGGCTCACACGCGGAAGTAAAGCTGCTTGTGAACGGAAGAAGGATTGACGGAAGGGCGCTTGATGAGCTGAGGCCCATAAAGATACAGGCAGGGATATTGCACAAGGCTAACGGCTCTGCATTCGTCGAATGGGGCGGCAACAAGGTTCTCGCAGCGGTTTACGGGCCGCGCGTATGCCTTCCAAAGCGCGCCAGCAGCCCGCACAGGGCAAAGCTCTCCTGCAGGTACCTGATGTCCCCGTTCGCATCAAAGGATGAGCACGGCAGGGCTGGGCCAAACAGGAGGTCAATCGAGCTCTCCATGGTCCTCAGGCAGGCGCTTGAGAACGTGGTCATGCTTGAGATGTACCCCCAGTCGATGATTGAGGTTTTCATTGAGGTGCTGCAGGCATCAGGAGGCACCAGGTGCGCATCACTGGTTGCCGCATCGGTTGCCCTTGCAAACGCCGGAATCCCCATGAGGGATATGCCTGTTGCAGTTGCTGCTGGAAAAATCGAGGATATGATATGCCTTGATGTCGGAAAAGAGGAGGACAACTTCGGCCAGGCGGACGTGCCCATCGGGCTCGTGCCAAGGAATAACGACATCGTGCTATTGCAGATGGACGGCAGGCTCACCAAGGCCGAGATAATGAAGTCGCTTGACTATGTTGAGAAGTCCGCGCCGGCAATTCATGATGCGCAGGTGAAAGCGCTCCAGAACGCCTACCAGATTGGCGGCGGCGCCGAAGAGGAGGAAGGGTGATTTTGATGGATGCAATTGATGAGATGACGAAATCATATGTTGAGCATCTTCTTGAAAAGGGCGAGCGTGCCGACAAGAGGGGAATGTTCGACTATAGGCATATAGATGTCAAGAAAGGCGTGATTGAGACCTCGGACGGCTCTGCCTGGGTAACCATTGGCGAGACGCAGGTGCTCGCATCGGTCAAGTTTGATGTGGCAACACCGTTCGCGGACAGGCCAAACGAAGGTGTTCTTTCAACCACTGCAGAGCTGTTGCCCATGTCGAACCCAAGGTTCGAGCCTGGCCCGCCGGATGAGCGCGCAATCGAGCTCGCCCGTGTGGTGGACCGTGCAATCCGCAGCGCCGAAATAATCGACCTCAAGTCGATGTTCATTGAGACTGGAAAGGTGTACGCGGTTTACATTGACCTCTACGTGCTCGATTACGATGGCAACTATATGGACGCCGCATCGCTCGCGGCAATGGCTGCGCTGAGGAATGCAATCCAGCCGTTCGTGAAGGATGCCAAGCTCAACAGGGCGGAGAAGGGCGCACCGCTCAAGCTCAGCGCAAATGCGCTCGAGTTCACGTTTGTGAAAGTGGGCGGCCACCTGCTTCTTGACCCGTCGCTTGACGAGGAGCATACGCACGACACAAGGGTAACAATAGGCGTTTCCGATGATGTGGTGTGCTCAATACAAAAGACCGGCAGGGGCGCGATAACCCGCAGCGAGCTTGAAAAGATGATCGATGTCTCCTTTGTTAAGTTCAAGGAGCACGAGAAATATCTCTGATTTTTTAATCACTTTTCTTTTCCGTTTTCGCCGTTTTTCTTCCTGTCCGAGCCGTTGCACTCGCCTTTTTTGGTCTCCTCCCTCTGGCGCTTTCTCTTGTCTAATGCATCCCTAAGCAGCACCTTCTCCTCCATTGTCAGGTGAGCCTTGTGCTTTCCGAGCAGGTCTGCAATTTCCTCATTTCTCTTAACAAAAAGTGCAAAATACAGAACGCTCATGCCATGCGCAGTGCACTGGTTTACGTTTGCCTCTTTTTCCAAGAGCAGCTTTACGACGTCTTCAAGCCCCTTGTCGATTGCGACAAACAGCGCGCTCGTGCCGTCCTCTGCGCAAAGGTTGACATCCGCGTTTTTCTTGAGCAACAGCTCAATGATGTTAATGTTTTTCGTTGCGATTGCATACATAAGCGCGGTCCTTTCCTCCGTGGTTTTGGCATTCAACTCGCGCCCTTCCATTATCAGGTGCTCGGCAATGTTGCTGTTGCCTCTTTCAATCGCGAAAATGAGGGGCGTCACATTGCCGTTCATCTTCGCATTAATGTCAGCACCCTTATGTATCAGGAATTTTGCCATTGTATCCTGGTTGTGCTCGATTGCAAGAAACAGCGGCGTCTTTCCATCCCGAAGCCTTGGCTCAAGATAGCAGTTATTATCAAGAAGTTTGTTGACAATATCCGAATCTCCCCTTGCAACCGCAGTTGCAAGCGCAGTCCATCCGTCACCCTTTGCAACTGAGGTGCTTGCGTCCCTTTCAAGGAGCGAAGTAAGCACATCAAGGCTTTTTCTCTCCACCGCAATCATCAGCGCAGTCCGGTCAGAATGATCCTTCGCGTTTATGTCCGCGCCGCTGTCCAGCGCACGCTGAAGCATTCTTACGTTATTTGTATCTGCCGCCCTGTGGAGCGACCCGTTGGCAACCCTCCATCTCTCCTCAATGGCCTGCTGAGTCTCCTCGTGATGCGGCAGCATCTTGCTGAATGCATCGCCAATAATCCTAAATGTGCCGGAGATCGCCCTCTTTGGCAGGGGCTCAACCTTCCCGCCATTTTTTTCGCTATCCTTCACTCCATTTTTTGTTGCCATCATAATCACTCCTTTGCGCCGTTCTTTAGCAGGATTTCAATTACCTCATCGTGCCCATAAAGCCGTGCTAAATCGAGAGGCGTAGAACCGCTCAATTTTTCCTTCACATTTATGTCCGCCCCCTTTTCTATCAGGAGCTTGACGATATCTACCCAGCCTTTTGCGCTTGCAGTGTGCAGTGCTGTGCCTTTGAAATGGTTCTTTGCGGTTACATCTGCGCCCTTCTCTATCAGCAGCAGGGCGATATTTACATACTCGCTGCTGAGTGCGCACATAAGCCCGCTTGAGTTCCCAGCCCCTTTGCTGTCAACGTTCGCGCCCAGCTCAAGATATTTGGTTACCTTCGCAATGTCGCCATTATCTATCGCCTCTATGAGGCATTTGTCAAGCGCGATCTGCAGAATGACCGGGTTCCTCTCTTCGGGAGGCACTCTCCTGTCTGCCGCGGGCTTTTGCGCGTCAAACTTTGGCGGCGCCTCACCGTTCCTGATCCTCCTGAGGACAGCCTCCTTTTTCTTCGGGTCAAAGAGGCTGCCAAAATGCTGCTGCATGCTTCTATTCGGAAATTATTGTGATTTAAACATTTCCATTAGTTCCATTGGTGGACATGGGGCAAAAACGAAAGTTTTAATATAGTTCCCTCTTTAAACTATCTTGAATTGAATAGAGAGAGTGGTATGAATGGTTAAATTTCACGTTCGCGGGGGCCCAAGGCTGAGGAAGGCCTACACAAAGATACAGAAGGCAAAGACGGCAAGGTATGCCTGCCCGTCATGCTCAAAGGTGGCCGTAAAGAGGATTACTGTCGGGATGTGGAAGTGCAGGTCCTGCAACTCGGAGTTCGCAGGGGGCGCATATGAGCTTACCACGCCCACAGGCAGGCTTTCACAGAGGCTTATTTCAGACCTTCGCAAGAAGGGCGCAATCAGCAAGGAAGAAATCGAGAAGATTGAGGCTGAGATTGAGAGTGCTGCAAAAGCCGCAGAAAACTTCGCCCAAGAAGGCGAAACGGCAAAGGAAAAATAGGTGGTCTCGTGTACAAATGCATAAACTGTAGCAACATGATTGATAAGATGGACCCGAATTACGTGAGATGCCCGTTCTGTGCATCCAGGATAGTGTTTAAGTCAAGGCCTCCCATCGCAAAAGAGGTCGCGACAGACTGATTATATGACATACATGACGACGAGCAGGAAGGCGGGGCCCGTCACAAGGCGCCTTGCACATTCTTTATCCACTATTTTTGGGTGCATCTATGAGAACAGGGGCAAGAGCAATTTCAACTCAGTGCTCACCCGTGCCGAGTCGCTGGGGCACGGGCGTGTTGTTTTCCTGCACGAGAGCCACGGCAATCCGCACGAGATAGTCGCCGTCCAGATAGGCGACAATGAGAATTATGATGAGGCGGGAAACTTTATGTTCCACCATATACAAATTGAGAAGCCGAGGCGGATTTCGCCCAACATATCCTATGACAAGGCAAGCGCAGGCTTCGCAATGCTTTTCCTTGACAAGGGCGTGACTGGAGAGAGGCCCGGCAGGGATTATGTCGAGCTCACCACTGGCAATGGCCTGCTCAGGATTTTTGTCAACAATAAGGAGATGGTTGTCCTAAAGAAGGTAACCGCGCCTAAAATACCGATTAAATAGATGGGGGGTTTGGGCGGCAAGCTTTTTCCCAAAGGGAAAAAGATGCACCTTTTGCCTTGGGCAAAAGTGTGTGGCGGACTAAGGGGGCGCTCTTTTGGCTGAGAGCCAAAAGGCGTCGCTTTTCGCCGCTGCGAAAATGCGGCGCTCCCCCTTGGGCTGTCATTAGGATTTTCTTGTTTTCGAGTAGGCAGACACATGCCCTGCGGGCCCAACAGATTTCTGGGTGGGCTTCTGCGCAGTTGGCTTTGTTTTTGTGAGCATCTCAAGGCTCAGCTTCAGGCCCTGGGCATGCACAACATTGTAAATGGCGAAAAGTAGGACGCACACAAGAAAATATAGCGCCCTTATGTAGATACTCGGCTCTGCAACCATAAGGGCCATAAAAATGAGAAGTAAAAAAACAATAAGAAGATGTATCATGCTCAGAGTTCTCCCACTCTTCTTTTGATCTTTCTCTTCATTCGTTTCCTTCTTTTCTTTAGCCATTTCCAGCGCATACGGCCTTTTTTCTTCCATTTCCTAGGTATTGCTCCCAAGCGTTAAACACCTCGTAAAGTGGTTCTTTAAAGTGGTAAAGATTTATATTACTCACTCGAACTTTACCTTAACATTCGCCCTTTCAGCGCCTTCAGCCCTGAAAAACTCCTCCTGCCCGAACTTGAATATGCCTGCGAACAGGTTGCCCGGGAACTGCATCACCGCGTTGTTATAGGCGTAAACGGAATCGTTGTAGAACTGCCTTGAGTATGCGATCTTGCTCTCAATGTCGTTCAGGTCCAGCTGCAGCTGCTTGAAGTTCTCGCTCGCCTTCAATTCAGGGTAGGCCTCCGCAACGGCGAACAGGCTCTTGAGCGCCGAGCTCATCATGTTGTCTGCAGCGGCAATGTCCTTTGTGGTCTTTGCGCCGAGCATTGCCGACCTCGCCTTGGTGACGTTCTCAAACACGGTCTTCTCGTGCTTTGCGTATCCCTTTACCGTCTCGACGAGGTTGGGCACCAGGTCAAACCTTTTCTTGAGCTGCACGTCAATCTGCGCCCATGCGGTCTTAACCCTGTTCCTCTTCACGATGAACGAGTTGTACAGCACGACTGCTGCCACAAGCAGGACAAGCACGCCAAGCCCAACTAGGACAAGGCATCCTCCACCAAGAGCCGGAATTAACAAATCTGCCATCAGGATTCACCACACTATTTGCGCATACTGATGTATGATTAGCTATTTAAGAATATAAACGTATAGGTTAGAGCGATATCGATGGGGATTGATGAGGAAACGCTCAACGTGCTCATAGGCGAATACGCGTCATCCTATGGCGGCGAGATTGAAATCACAAAGGAGAGCTGTGACAAGAGCCATTTCACGGTCCATTTTTCTGGCAGAATGTGCCGCTCCTGCGGCATTGAGGAGTATTTTGACGGGTTTGCCCACCTGCTCAGGCTAGGCGGTATCCATGCCCGCGTTGAGAGCCTCAAAAAGGAAAAAGGCGGCTACACGGTAACCTATAAGCTCAGGGACTAATTAATAGCTAGCAAATAGGATTCTTATTAGCTATAGAATTAAGAAAAAAAAAGATTATGCCTCATTAACCATCTGCATTTTCCATCTGCCCTTCTTGATTGCGGTCTCGGAGAGCTTCTGCGCATTCTTCTGCACAAGCTCAAGCTCCTTTTCAACCGCTTTCGGATTGACGTACTTCCAGGTCTTCAGCGCCTGCGCGAGCTCTGGATGCGTCTTTGCATATTCGGGCGCGGAAACGCCTTTCATAATGGCATCAACTGCTTGCCTCATTGACATTGCGCCCTTCTTTGTGCCGCCAGGATGGCCGTGCACGCCCGCGCCTGCCTGCAGGTTGGTATCCTTCCCATGAAGTGCAATCACTGCATCGACCATGCTTGCGTTCAATCCGCCCGAGGCGATGCTTAGCATTGGGTTTAAGCCCGGTGCGAAATCCATGGCCAGCGAGCCAAGGTACAATCTCTCATCGACCTTGAACTGGTCTGCAATGTCGTGCAGCCTCTTTATCATCATCGGCGAGCCTTCCATTTTTCCCACGCCGGTCCCGATGTGGAGCTGGTCAATCCCGAGCATCCTGTAGAACTTCTCGTATATCTGGAAATTAACGCCGAAATCTCCGCGGTTTGCCGCAGCAAACCCTGCACGGTGGCCGTGGGTTGCGAACTTGTACTTCTTCGTGAGCTCGAGAATGTCCTGCAATGCGCTCATTCCCATCACGTAAACGTCAAGCATCACGATGATGTTTCTCTGCAGGCCCATCTCGTTAAGGTACTCGACCCTTTCGACCATGCGCGAATATTTGTCGCTAATGTTGCTTGAGTAAAGGTGGTTCTGGTTGGTTTCCCCGCCAGCCTTCTCAATCGCCTTCAAAGTCTCGTGCAGCCTGTCCTTCCACTTGCAGAAATCCTGGTCGACGAGGTTCTCGTCATCCTTCACCAGGTCAAGGCCGCCTGAATACGCCTCATAGGCGACGTGCGCCCATTCCTTTGCTGTCAATCCAACCTTCGGCTTGACAATGGTGCCGATGTGCGGCCTCCTGCTCTTAAGCGTGCCGGCCATCCTTCTTATGCCGTCAAGGCCGTGGAGCGGGCCGGTGAACTGCCTCTGGTATTTAACCGGGAATGAAATGTCAAAAACGTAGAGCTCATCCAGCTCCTTGAGCCCGAATATGTTGCCGAGAACGGATGCTTGGAACTGCGAGACGTTTTTCATGTCAAAATGCTCGAGCGGGTATGCAATTTTGATAAACCCGCTCTTTCCGTCGACTTTTCCAATCCAGCACACGTGCGCCCTGTAATGCTTCCATACAAAATCGTTCATGGTCTTGAGCTTGGTCCATGAGCCCACACTGCTCTCCGCGGCAATCGCCTCGGCAATCTTCTCAATGCTCATGTTCCCCTTTGCCCAGAGAAGCACGACGAAATCGTTGTCCTTGTCAGGAACGTACTTGTAATCAATATAACTATATCCACCGTATGCCATTTAACAAACCCCCTTTCGCCACTATCGCAGAGAAAGCATAAATATGTGATGTATTTTTCGGCCTTTATGCAGCCCCTGCAGTGTTATTTCCTGCTATTTTTTATTGCCCATTACCCTGCCTTTTGTGCAGTTGTAGCACACGCCATTCTGCTGGTGCTGTTCGCATACAATAACTCCGCACAGCTTGCAGGTTATGCATTTGATGCAAGGCATCCCGCATATGGCACATCGCCCAGTGACTTCCATTATCCCACATCCATCTTCCTTTCATGTTTTGCGTTTTGTTGCACATCTTCCCTATTCTTTCGTGAACAGGAGCCTCCACTTCTTTGTGAGCACATACTTGTAAGGCCTGTCAAGCGTCTTTGTGCACACGGGGTTCCTGAGCCCTTTCCTGAACATCATGTCGACATCGGTCTGGAGCATCAGCCTTCCCAGCTCTTTCGTTAAGCTGCCGTATGATATGCCGAGGTCTTTCTCAAGCTCCTGTGCGGTCCTTGGCTTCAGGAGCGCTTTGATTATCATCTGCTGGTTGTCCGAGAGGTTCCTGAATATCCAGTCGATATCCTCGTCGCCGTGCTCCACCACGGGCTTGCCCGTAAGCAGCGTCTCCAAATCGGCCTTGCCCAGCTCCCTGTCATATTTCTCATCCACGTAATACATGGCGGCGTTCTGGCAGTTGATGAGCACTTCCCTCGGTATGTTGCCCGAGATTTTGGAGATATAATCGAGCGTCTCATCGGCGAACGGGAAGGTATGCCTTCCGCCCACCGCCTCAATCCTCTCCTTTACCATCCCCTTGAGGTCATTCTTGAGCGGAAGCGGGAACGGCACTTCACGCGAGACCCTTCCCTCCCTGAACGAGCCCTTGTAAATCTCATATGCTGAAAGCGGCTCAATGCTCGTGGAGACGATTGCAGAGCGTGTTCGGTCCTTGATTGTCGCGAGCAGGCTCGCTACCTCTTCGTTCTTGAGCAGGCCCGCCTCATCGACGAGCAGCACAAGCGTCTTCTTGCCAATCGCCGAATTTATCTTGTCCGTGATGCCCCTGTCGCTGCCGACCAGCATTTCCGCAATCCTGCCGAAGATGCCGCTTTCCGCAGCAAGCCTTCTCTTGAATATTGTGAGCAATTCGTCCTTATTGGTGACTTCCCTGAAGTCGAAGAAAACGGTTACATACTTATTTTTCGGCAGTGTTGAGTCCAAATGATAGAGCAGCGAGGTTTTCCCAATGCCCGCTATGCCATAGGTGCTTATCACTGCATTGGATTCAATATGCTTGAGCGTCTCGCTGGCAAGGTGGCTGAAGACAAAAAAATCTGCACTAGGCCGGTAATCGAAGGGATTTCCTCTCCAGCCTAGTGTGTGGTACCATGGCATATGAATTGACCTGTCTGTGGCTCATAATCGCGATACCTGGGGTTGCAGGGGGCGGATGCGCCCCTGCATCAGAACATTGATGGTATCGCTGCCAAGCCGCGCTTGGCGAGATGCTTCTTGACATTAATAACGACGTCATTGCCCCTGCCTTTCACGACAATCTCCACGTCTTCGGGGATCTTCTTGAGAAGGTCCCTGTATCTCATATCTACGCCCATTTTGAGCACCTCTTTGTTCGACAACTAATATGCGCATGACCATATATAAGGCTATGCCTAATCTGCCGAACTCAATTGACGATGTTACGCCGTAAGGCTCTTTTTTGTCACGACTGAGACCTCCAAAAAAGAAAGAAATTATTGGAACCATCGGAATGCCACTCCCGTTAGCGGCATATATATCAGATTCTCAAATAGTTTTGGAGCACATGTTTGCAGCTGCAAACAGTGGGAGTGGTAGCTATGATAGAAGATGAGCTCATCCATTGGTGGAAGGATGATGCAGGAGAACAGCACAGGACCATACTGCGCCTCGAGAGTGAGGGGCCCCAGGTTATCAACAATTTTCCCAGGGATGGGAGAATTGTGGTGCGCCTTGTGAACACGGTGGGCTCGCAGGCAATGAAGCTCAGCCCCGAGGAGGCGCTTAGGGTGAGCACGCAGATGATGAGCATTGCGAAAGAGCTCTTAAACCAGAAGAGGGACCTATGGAAGAAGTCCGATGACAACCCCTAGCCCCCCTTATTGGCCGAGCAGCACTATTTTTTCCTTCAGGATTAGCTTTGCAAGTTCCAGAGCCACCATAACGAACACAATCCCCCCAATCACCAGGTACCAGTTCTCAACCGTGAGGGGCACGATGCCGAGTATTCCAGAGAGCGGTGTGTAAAGTACAGCGAGCTGTGCAAGCAGTGAAATCGCAATCATAGCAATCAGGAACTTGTTTGAAAACAGCTGCGTAAGGAAAAAGCTCTTGGTCCTTATGCTAAGCACCGCAATCAGCTCAACGGTTACCACATATGTGAAGATGATTGTCCTGGTGAGCTCGACACCGAACCCAAGGCTTGGCGCATAATAGAATATGATGAGCGCGGGGAGCGCAATGATAACTGAAAGGATAGCCAACTGTGCAAGCACCTTTTGCGAAAGTATGCTTTCCTTGGCGGTTTTTCTTTGCATTATGTCCTTGGCGGGCGGGTCAAATCCCAGCGCAACCGCTGGAAGCCCGTCAGTGATTAGGTTAATCCAGAGCAGCTGTAGCGGCAGCAGCGGGATTATGAATTCATAGAACGCAGGGTTTGTCGAACTCATCAGTGCAAGTTCGGCAAGCGTTGCAACCACCATCACAATGATGACTTCCGCCAAATTGTGGCCCAAAAGGAAGTAGATGAATTTCCGTATGTTCGCGAAGATGGTCCTGCCTTCCCTCACCGCCTCAACAATTGTGGCAAAATTATCGTCAAGAAGAATGATGTCGCCCGACTCCTTTGCAACATCGGTGCCCATGATGCCCATTGCCACGCCCACATCCGCAAGCTTGAGCGCGGGCGCATCATTCACGCCGTCACCAGTCATCGCCACGACCTTTTTGCAGCGCTTCAGCGACCTGAGTATGCGCAGCTTCTGTTCCGGCGTCATCCTTGAGAACACCTTTGCATCAAGCACCAGCTTGTCGAGCTCCCTGTCGCTCATCTTTTCCAGCTGCTCGCTTGTGATTGCATACTGCTTCGCACTCTTGTCACTTTCATCCAGCAGCCCAATTTCCTTTGCAACGGCTATTGCGGTCTTCTCATAATCCCCAGTAAGCATCTTCACATCTATGCCAGCATTTTTGCACATGTGGATTGCATCGTATACCTCATCGCGCGGTGCATCGTACATCGCAACCATTCCCACAAATGTCAGGCCCGACTCGATTTTTTCCCTGTCGAACTCCTTGCTATCGAGTTCGACAACCTTGTAGGCAACGCCAATAACCCTGTATGAGCTGTCGGCATACTGTTCCATCTTCCCGATTATTTTCTTTTTGTCCGCGGCACTTAG
>CAILAH010000050.1 GCA_903832205.1 uncultured Microcaldota archaeon
GCCTTGAGGGCCTCCAGGTGCCATTGGGGAGACATCTCCTTCGGGACAACACCGTAAAGATAAGCCTCCACATCCAGAACATTAATAACATCCATATCACCCCTGGCACTCTTCCCTATCCTGAGCTCGCCTCTGTATGGCGTGCCGTTCAAATTCAACCATTGGCCATCCAACGGCACAATTATCAGCCTGTCATGGGAAAGGCTGTTGCCATCGAGCCTTATGCCTCCTCCTGAAATAGACAGGGCGGCGCTTCGGACCTTGCCCGAAATGTCTTTTCCATAGCCATCCCGAATTTCAAACATTGCGGTCGAATCCACTCGGATGGCCTGGATACCTGTCACCAAGAGAACCCTCACATTCTCCTCTTTCGCTTTCGTAAAGGACGACTTTTTTTCCTTCATGGCAGGAGGCGGTCGCGAACAAGTTTCTATCATGAACTCCGCCGTATCTCTCCGGTCCCCCCGTGGGTATTTTTTCAGGTATATTTTGAATTCATAGAGCGCCTCTTTGTACCTGTTCTTCTCATAGAGGATCATTCCGGAGTTGAAATGGGCGTTTGCCGCATGCATGCTGTTTTCGTATTTCTTTATGACGACGCCATATTTTTCCAGCGCCCTCTCATTATTGTTGAGAAAGTAGCTGTAAATATCGCCTATCCTGAGTGTTGCTTTCGCCTTCATCTCCGGATCGGGAGAGACGTCTGAGATGTCCTGATAGGCCCCCACTGCCTCAAGATACTGCCCGTTTCTCAAAAACGCGTCAGCCTCTTCCATGGCCTGATTGGTATTATAGGCAAGACCAGTACCAGCTCCGCCCAGGATTAGAATTAAAAACAGGATATAACGTATCATGTGATTAAATTGATCATGATGAAGATAACAAGGTGAATACTTCGCGGTAATATACAAGATTTCTCAGAATATGTCGAAGAAATCCGGGATATTTTTAAGAGAATGGTAATATTCTTAAAAATACCGAATTTTTGCCATAGTCGTTAAGTACATCAACTTATCAACGACCTTGATTTTACAGATAGGTCATCTGTTATTTATTGAAAACGAGATTTGCGGCTCATGCGCTTGGATAGCATGTTTCGAATAAGCGTCATTCTGCAACTGCGCAACAGAATGACGCTTATTCGAAACACGCAATAGCAATTTCAAATTTCCCGGACACTGTTTTGGCTGCAGTGTAGGCAACAATGGCGGCACTTGCAAGAGAAAAGCCAAGCGGGAAATGACCTTCTGCAGGCAGGGCTGACAAAAGCTCTGCCTGCAGAAATGGCCAGCATTAATGTTCGTCCCTATTGAGTAATTTCTTCCCTTCACAACATAGAGAAGTCACGGTCGCACCTAATTGTTGCATATCTTATGGGTAAATGAATTGACGACCTGGCTGATGCCCGTAGGATCAAAAGCTGAAGCGTTCCGCAGGGCCTCTTCGTTGCTTGTTGAGTTAGCGAGCTTCTCCATGTTATGGGCGTATGCGGCACCCTTTTCGGTACGCATAAGCGCAATATATTTGTCGGAATTCTTGATCTTCGCCCAAGCTTCCTTCGCCTCCTTAATTTTCAGCGCCAGTTTTGACGCCTTTTCGGCAGCTTCGGCAGATCCGACTCCAGCCTCTGCTGCGCCCGAGGAGCCTAGCGTGGCGATGTTGACCGCCAGCATTAAGGTGTTGGTGACTTGGCCCCCGGTCACTTCGGCGCAGTACAACTTGCTAGTCGAGCATCCCGCTCCGCAATCCACATACCCAGACGGGCAAGTGTTCCAGCATACCGGCCCGACGCCTTTGTAACCTTTCTTGCATTCTTTGTAGCACAATCCGGCGTCCTTCACCTTGCCGCTCTCGCATTCGCCGACCTTACCGACACCGCGTCCCTGAGATTTTTTTGCATAAATATGGACATCTCTTCGGCATGTGGCCCCATCGTCCTTGTATCCGTCAGGGCACCTATTTTGACGGCAAATGCAGCATCCTACATTGTCATATCCATCCCTGCATGTTGGATAATAGAGAGCGCCATACTTTTCGCAACTTCTTCCCTCATCTTTTTCACACTTCTTATGATGAAACAAGGAGTAGCCTGCACCACGCCCATAGGAGTCTTTCCCAAATATGTGCGCATCTCTTCTGCATGTAGCGCCGTCGTCTTTATAACCTTCTCCACATTGCTGCCAGCAGACCGGGCCCACGCCTTTGAAACCCGCAGGGCATTTGTCGTAACATAGCCCGGCGTCACGATCCTGGTTTGAGGCGCAGCTGCCCGGAACGGTCCCGGCACCGCGTGGCTCGCTGCCCTTGTAGCAATAATCATCCGCCGCAAAAACTGACGAGGCACCCACAAAGAACAAGAACATGATAA
>CAILAH010000051.1 GCA_903832205.1 uncultured Microcaldota archaeon
ATTGAAGGGGGGTTTGGGCGGTGACGGACTAAGGGGGCGCTCTTTTGGCTGAGAGCCAAAAGGCGTCGCTTTTCGCCGCTGCGAAAATGCGGCGCTCCCCCTTGGGCTGTCATAGGACGAAAAAGTATGGTGAATAATTTTACGCAAAATTAAGAAAGTAGCTCTTCTGCGGAAAGGAGTATCATGCAGAGAAAGAGCAGCACGAATATTACTGTCATCCCAGTAAACAGCATGCCCAGTGATGAGATTGCGATTCCGAACTCGTTTGATGCGCGCAGCATATCGGTTGATGTCGACTCGCTAATGGGCATTGAGTCTTTTTTCAGCAGCTCAATATCGGCTTTGGCGCTCTCCACATCCACCTTGAGCCCGTTGAGCTGGTCTTCGGAATTCTTGAGCTGGATCGTCTCATTTGCAAAATTATAGCCGGTCTGTGCTTGCAGCTTTGATAGCGAAAGGCGGGTTGTGGTCAGGCCCTTTGCGGTGCTGTCAATCGAGGATTCCAGGCTGTCGAGTGTTGAGCCATAGGAGTCGAGCATGCCGATTGTCGCCCTGCTGTTTGATGTGGTTGCATCGCTTATGGCAACAAGTGAAATGAATATTGTTTTTGAGGAGCCCTCAAGGGATGCCAGTGAGGGCGAGACTATGAAATAGGTTAGCAGTGTGAATATGATGCCGATAACGGCAAGAAGCGAGATGAGAAGTGAAGAAAGGCTCTTTATTGCAGCCATCTGGTTTTTGCTTTCCAATTTGGAGAACCTCTTTTTTTCCTTCCGCGCAGCGAAAAGAATATCAGCACAGTTGCAACTAATATGCAGGCTAATATTAATAATATGAACTCGCCGGGGCTGCTTGAGCCGGCAGTATTCTCGCCTTCACCGCCTACAACTATCACCTGCGTGTTATTTGAGGGAAGCATTGTCACATTCCTGCCCTCCAGCTCATCAAAGTGCATGTCCATAAACATGGCGAACCTGGCGATGCTCGTTGAGGATTCGTTGCCGTAATCCGGGTTTGTGGCAAGGTATTTCGAGTGGGCAAGCATCATTTTTGTCCAGTCGCGCCCCGCCGTGTAATTCTCAAGATAATTGTCGTATGAATTATTGATTTCGCTCTCGTGCATGGAGAGCTCAATGAGTGCGGCGCCGTAATAGCCGGCATCATATGCATCGGCCGCACTTAGCAGATGGTCGCCCTGGCTGCCGAAATACATCCTGAACAGCTTCTCATCAAGCTCCTTGAAAGAGGTCGTGTTGATTGGCGCGCTGGAAGCTGACGGCGAGGAGAGGTCCTTCGCGATGTTGCACCACAGCTGCGCCCTGTTCACCGAGCCTTGGTAGTTTATCTTCATCGCAATCGTGTCCGTTCCCATAAGCCCGTTCATCTCCCTTTTTGCCCAGAAGTATCTCAATTCAGCGTTGGGGTAATTCTCGAGCGCGCCGTTGTAGGCGTCCAGATTCTTTGATGTGCGTGAAAGGCAGTCCTCCACGTTGGCCTTTTCCACTCCAAGATTACCGTCTGAAAGGTCGTCATCGAGGGTGCGCAGCTTGCTGAGCGCGAGGAACGCCTCATTTCCGGCGCTGTAGGTATACCCATTTTCATTCAGTGATTTTGCAAGCCTTGCCTTTGCGTCAAGGTATTTGTATGCGCCAGGGTACTTGTCCTTTACCAGGCCCATCGTTGAGGTAAGTTCGCTGACCATTGATGAGACCGAGGGTGAGAATGCCTTGTTGGGCGTGGCGGGAGGAAGCATCTGCGAATCGTAAGAGTAATTCAATGCGGGATAGGTAATGTTGGCCAGGGGGGCCGGGGCGGAGTCATCGCTGGTGAATGCGGTGTAAACCTCCTCTATATTAGTATAATAGGCAATGCTGATGCCCTCCTCCTTTGCGAGCCTGTCAAGCATCACCGAATCATCGGCGCTTGAGAGCGGGATAAATATGGCCTTCTTGCCTCCTGTGTGGGCGGCATCTGCCTTCTCCACGAGGCCGCCAACCTGTATTATATCGCCCCTATCGTCGATCCCCCCGGTTATCGTCAGGTCGTGCCTCAGCGGCTTGTCCTCAATGAGGCTGCGCATGAGGATAGATAGCGCCGCACCTGCGCTCGGGCCGTCGAGCGAGGATGCCACCTCGCCCGCATCGCTCTTCACAAGGAAGTCCCTTCCGCCGAGCGGGTGGTTGGACTTCACGTATGCGACGGAGGACTGCAGCGACTGCTGGAACATCTCGCCTGCGAACGGCGTGATTGAGACATAGACGTCGCCGGCGCCGGTACGGGATTCCACGCTCATGTTCACGAGGGTCGCGGCGCCGTCCTCGGTTACCGCCGGTAGCGAAAGGTAGGCGGTTGCCCCGAATGTGATTTGCAGCGCGAGAAGCAGCGCCACGAGATAGAAACGCATGCATATAATTGGATGCCCATTAATATATCCTTCGTGGCTCAGACGGTATCTTTATAAATATTTCTTCTGATATGCTACTACACTATGGAGGTGTAATGAATGGGAGTAAAGATAGGCAGAAAAATGATCAGGATTGATAAAGCCGCGTGGGGCCGGTGCACCAAAGTAGCGCATCAGGTAAAATATGCTCATAAAAAAACC
>CAILAH010000052.1 GCA_903832205.1 uncultured Microcaldota archaeon
CGGTGTCAAATGCCTTGTCAATCTTACCAAGGAGCCGGACTATGTTGTCAATAAATGGCATCGTAAAATAAGCTATGAAATGACTAAGCACTATTACAAGACCACAAACCATATTGGGGTATATTATTTTTATTCTGCTTTTGGTATGGCAAGAATGTATTTGGACCCATATGTCCCCTCTGGTTTCAAGACAAAGGTAGGGGGATTGCTCAGAAGATATAACCTTAAAGCTTGAGCAGATTTGTTGTAATGCCCAATTAGTGATCCGCAATTAGCGGATAGCATTTTAATACATTACGAATAAATCATATTGTGCGGAAAATAGTAAGCGATTCATTATTCACAACGATTGCATTTTTCTTCCAGCGTGCGCTAGGGTTTATTCGTGAGCTCATAATCGCAGGGTTATTAGGCCCGTATTACATGGGCCTTAGAAACACGATAATAATGCTCTTCAATTATAGCCCTTATGTTTATCTGGGGATGGATAATGAGGTTTACAGAAAGGTTGCCTATTTACATGAGAAAGACAAAG
The DNA here is from genome assembly GCA_903832205.1 of uncultured Microcaldota archaeon. GTDB lineage: Archaea > Micrarchaeota > Micrarchaeia > CAILAH01 > CAILAH01 > CAILAH01. The sequence continues at coordinate 536 of CAILAH010000052.1, forward strand.
AAGAAGCGAATAAGACATTCTCCACAGTGCTTTATTGGTCGCTTATATCGTCTGTAATACTTGCGCTTGCAATAGCAATTGGTGCATATATTTCACCATATTCTGATGAATTCAAAATAGGCCTCTATATTCTTTCTCCTTTAGTGTTCTTGATGATTGTCGGCATAATCGTAAATATCTATTTCTCTGCCATTGGACGTTTCAAGTTTAATGCAACAGTTGAAACGATCAACGTCGTTGCAAATTCAATATTCGTCGTAGTTCTTGCATATTACTTTGGTTTTATTGGTGCAATCTTGGGCCTTTTTCTCTCTATTTTAATACGCTTCGTCCTATATTGGCATGAAATATCTAAGTATAGAATTCCTATAATATTCGAATGGAAAAGATTTGTTGACACATTCAAAAATGGCATAAAGCTATTTACCGCATCCGTTGCAGGTACACTATACAACCAAATTGATAGCCTAATTACTATTTTGATGCTCGGTCCCGCAGCTCTCGGCATTTATGGCATCGCAACAACAATAAATTCTCTAATCTACGGAACGTATGGCTCGACGATAATTCCTGTCGGTCAGCGGATGTATAAGTCTGCAGGTGAAGAGAACAAACTTAAGCGCTATCTTGATATGCTCTCCGGAATATCTGCGTATCTGATGGTATTCCCCATAGCCGCAATCGTGCTTGTAACCCCATTCATTATTGACACCTTCATCCCAAAATTCCACGATGCAATTGCAATTGTCGGCATACTTGCTGTTGCATCGTTTTTCAATGTCACTCTTAACCCAATAAGCAATTATGTAGTTGCGAAACGCAAAGAAAACGTCATTACGATTTCCACACTTATAGCGGCTGCAGTTAATCTTGTTCTTTGTATCTATCTAATTCAACAGGGATATGGAATCGCTGGAGTAGCTTATGCAACATCAATCTCATATTTGGTCAATTTTATACTCTTAATGTACCTTTCAAAAGCGTTGGAATGGCACAAAGTGGTTGAAGATCTTATCCCTCTTGCATACCTTGTGCTTGTCCTCTGGGCTTGGACAACAAACTGGACTATTATTCTAGTTTCAGTCTTTACGCTCATTTACCTGCCAATACTTCTCTTTGTATTCCAAAAGAGAGGTATACTTGCATATATGCTTGGGGTCCTGCAGGAATTCAAGGTAAGTGCATTGGGCATGCCTGGAAGAGTCCACAAAACGGTAAAAGAGAAGGCAAAGGCAGCACATTCAAAGATTTTCAGGCGTAAATCCAAGAAGTAAACCAGAGGGCTTACAGATTCCCTTTAAATTGTTTATTTTGCTAAAACTCTACGGGTGTAAATATGGATATGGCACAATTCAACGAGATTTACAATTCAGAGAAGTTCAAGAAGCTCATCTCAAGCGGCTATTTCATTGATATCAACGATTATGAAAGCTATGTGGCTTCCATAAAAAACAACAAGAGCGCAATGCCAAGCGAATCCTATTGGAAGGATAAGAGAGTCCTCGTAACGGGCGCTGCTGGCATGGTCGGAAGCACAATTATTGATTCCCTTATAGATATGGGAGCCAAGGTCTATGGGGCAGTAAAGAGGCACGCAGTCCCCTATTACCCACATTTCCAGCATAATCTCGATACCGGGAAGCTAAAGATATTCGAAGTTGACCTAAGGGATTACAGCCGTGTTGTGGGCCTTGTAAAGGAGCTGGAACCAAACGTAATATTCCACCAGGCTGCAGAATCATTCGTGCCAACGGGCATCCAGCAGCCAAGCCACGTCGTTGAAAACAATTGCGTCATTACCGTCAATCTCCTGGAAGCAATAACAAAAGAGGACAAGGGCATTGATGGAATCCAGTTCGCCTGCTCGTCGGAGCAGTACGGATTTGTCAAGTCCGTTGATGAAATCCCTGTGAAGGAGACAAATGAGCTCAGGCCCACATCAACTTATGCCGCAACCAAGGTGTTTACTGAAAACATTGCAAAAGCATATTACTATTCATACCAAACCCCGGCAGTCATAACCCGCTCCTTCAACCAGGAAGGCCCGCGCAGGGGAGCACAATTCTTCACCGCAAGGGTTGCAATGCAGGTAATGGACTGCCTGGACGGCAAGAGCAACAAGATAATAATGGGAAACCCGAATTCCGTCAGGGATTTCACGCACATACACGATTCGGCAAAAGCGCAGATAATGGCGGTTGAGAAATGCAACCACGGCGAGGCATATAACATCTGCTCCAAGAAAGGGATTTCAACGGGCGATTACGTAAGGCTTGCGATGAAGATTTTCAACCTTGAAGATAAGACAGAGTTGCTGATAGACAAAACGCTTCTTCGCTCATATGAGCGCGGCGAGGCTCTTTTTGACGGCTTCATTGGCGATAATACTAAGTTTGTTGAGAAAACCGGCTGGAAGCCTACCAAATCCGTCGTTGACATAATCAAAGACGGGGTAGAATACAGCAGGAAAATGGAGTAATTTCTCCTTTTTACTTATTTCAGAGGTATTTTTGATGCGGGCTGCCTCATTGGAATCGTGAATGCACGCGTCGGAATGGCTGCAAGGCACGGTCAGAAGTCCTCAAGGTCGTATGCGAGATAGCCCTGGGCGATAAGTTTCTGCTTACCCTCAATCTTCTTGGCCACGACGCCGAATTTTGGCTGCGGGGGCAGTTTTGGAACATGTTTAGCCTTGTTTTGCAGTCCCTTCAATATACCCAATGCCTCCTCTTGTTTTAGCTCGCTCCATTTGAACTCGAAAACATATGTCGTGCCCTCATCCCTTCCGATAAGGTCGATTTCGTAGGCATTCTCGCCTTTTTTTGCCCCTGCTATTTTTCCCCACTGGCGTCTTGCCTCAGTGAGCCCCAGCCTGGCCATCAGGAATTCCTTTGCAACCCGCTCGAAAGATCGGCCATAGGCGGCGTTGAGGTTCTTCTTCAGCGCGTGAATGAACTCCGGTTTTCTTGCCGCATAATCCGAGTAGTTGCGGTATATTTGCGAGAACCAGAAATACAGTAACGGATGCCGTATCCTGTAGATCCCCCTTGCCCCCCTGAAAGGGGTTTCAAGCTCAATAAGCTCAAAGTAATCCCTGAGCTCCTTAATCTGGCGTGTCAGCGAGGTTGGCGAGGTATTCAGATAGCTTGCAATGGTCGAGCTGGTATTATTCCCGTTGGCAATGGCCTCGAGAATCGAGTAATAAACCCCGCTTCGCCCCCCAAATTCCTGCGAAAGTATACTGCCAACCTCGTCCTCCAATGGCGCATCCTTCACCAGCAGCAGTGCATCCGTTATCTCCTCAGCGGTTTTATTCTGAAGCCCAAAGTCCTCAATGGCAACATAATATTTTGGATAGCCGCCAAAGATGCATCGGATTTTAACTGAATTCTCCCTTGACAATTTAAGCTCCCTTCCCAGCTGCAGGCACGGCCCAAGGCCTAACGGTTCCAGCTTAATGCCCCTCTTTATCCTGCCATAAAGCGGTTCCTTAGAGCTTTTGAACAGGTTCTTCATCAGGCCGATGAGTGAGCCGGAGAGGATAATAAGGCCGGGCTTATTTTCACTCAGGTCAATATTTTTTTGTAAAATGCCAAAAACCGCCGGCTCAACAGAACCGAAGTTCTGGAACTCATCGAAAACCATTGGCGGCGTTTCGCGCTTTGTTAGGATTTCAAAGAACTGGTCCCAAGAGCCAAGGGTCTCCAGTTCGCTGAGAATCTTGCTTTTCTTGAGTATTTCCTGGAATTCGTTAAGCAAGTCTGCAGAGGCCTTATTTTTGTTTACAAAGAAGTAGATTCCCTTCCCTTTGAGAAACTCGAGCAGGAGCCTGGTCTTGCCAACCC